>NZ_JBREBQ010000009.1:0-101206 GCF_052906625.1 Geobacillus sp. CCR
CGGTATACTTCTTTTAGGCATAGGTAGGGTACTCCTTTCTCTAAGATTTTTGGTCCAATCAGAGAATACCCTACCTTTTTTCTTTTGGTCTAGCAAAAAGCTTTACACAAAATTTTATACATCATCCATCAATGGAATGAACAAAAATGGTTTTTGCATACCATGCCAAAGTTCGTCAAAAAAGAGAAGACGATTGTACACAGTTTCTCAACTGGAAAAGAATCGGTTTTGCGATGGTTTTTGTCAAATCCCCTACCTTCAAGCAGCTGACAAAATGCAACGGATCGCAGTGATGGGTTCGTTCAACAATATATTTTATAATAAAAAACTATGTGCTAAATAATCAATAAAAAGAGTGACCATCCAAAAGAAAAGCAACATTTGTCGGCGGCGAAATGCTTTGTATATAATAAAACGGAGCGAAAACGAACCGATCGCCGATCAGAAAGGGTGGTTTGATGATGTTGACATTAGCAGACATTGAACAAGCGCGAGCGAAAATGAAAGGCATCGTCCATCAAACGCCGCTTGAGCATTCGCAAACGTTCAGCCGGCTGTCTGGCAATGATGTATATATGAAACTCGAAAATTTGCAAAAAACGGGCTCGTTTAAAGTAAGAGGTTCATTCAATAAAATTATGTCGCTCACGGAAGAAGAGAGGGCGCGCGGCGTCATCGCCGCTTCGGCCGGCAACCACGCCCAAGGGGTCGCCTATGCGAGCGGCATGCTTCATATTCCGTGCACGATCGTCATGCCAAAAGGCGCGCCGCTCAGCAAAATTGAAGCGACGAAAAGCTACGGGGCGGAAGTCGTGCTGTACGGCGATGTGTTTGACGAGTCTTTGGAATATGCGTTAGAGTTGCAGCGTGAACGGGGGATGACGTTTGTTCATCCGTTTGACGACTTGGCGGTGATGGCCGGCCAAGGGACGATCGGCTTAGAGCTGATCGAGCAGCTTCCCGACGTCGATGTCGTTCTTTGTCCAGTCGGCGGCGGCGGGTTGCTTGCGGGGGTGGCGCTTACGTTAAAACAGCTGAAGCCGTCGGTTGAAGTGTACGGCGTTGAGTCATCGGCTTGCCCCGGCATGACGGCGGCCATACGCCATAAACAGCCCGTCTCCATTGCCGCATCGAATACGATCGCCGATGGGATTGCCGTGAAAAAGCCGGGCAATATTACGTACCAATACATTGAGCAATACGTCGATGGCGTTGTATGCGTGGAAGAGGCGGAAATTTCGCGGACGATGCTGTATGTGCTCGAGCGGAACAAGCTGTTGATCGAAGGGGCGGCAGCTTGTCCGCTGGCGGCATTGTTGTATCAAAAGCTGCCGTTTCGCGGCAAAAAAGTCGCCGCCATTTTAAGCGGCGGCAACGTCGATGTGACGCTCATTTCCCGCATCATCGAGCGGGGGCTCGTCGAAGCCGGGCGATTCGTTACGTTTACAACGGTCATCTCCGACAAGCCGGGCCAGTTGAACAAGCTGCTGCGCATTATTGCGGAGCTTGAGGCAAACGTGATGTCGATTCATCATCAGCGCATCGGCGCCAAAGTGCTGCCAGGTCAGGCGGAAATTCACTTTTCGCTCGAGACAAAAAACGAAGACCACATTCAGCAAATCTACCAAGTGTTGTTGAAAGAAGGCTACGATGTACAGTTTTACCGATGAGCGCGCGATGGAAAACGGTTTGTGTTTCGCCACTGTCTGTTAAGCAAACAGTGGAAAAGCCGTCTTGGAAATCATGTTCACAGGGCTGCCAAGTCAACTACCCCCACTTCGCGAACGCTTGAAGTGGGGGCTTGCAACTCCCCAGAAGTGCAAACGGACTTCGTCCTCCTTCCTTGACTTGGGGTTGCATCAGGGGGCAGGTTGACGACTGCCCAACGACGCAGGTCATGCCTGCATCGTTACCGATTCTCTCGGTGTGTCTGTTGGCAGTACTTGGCTTCCACACACAACAGACAGACCTACGCTCGATGTTTTACGGTTGCAACGTTTCCTGCAACCAACTCCATCCATCGAGCAGCCGTTATTGGAGTGCCTTTATTGAACGGTTTTCTCCATGCCTTTATTATATCATACACAAAAGAAAGGGGGAACGCACATTCCTCTCCCACTTACTCCCTTTGGTCGTTGAAGTGGGAGTCTCCTGCGCGAAATAGGATGAATACGAAACCATCATTTGCCCAACATAACGGCTGTTCCTTATGACATGGGGGACAGCCGTTTTGTTTTGTCAATGCACGCGCGGCGCATCTTGCGGCCGCGTCGCGCCGAGGCCTTCGCGGGCCATTTTCGCTTTCAAGCTTTCCAGGACATACAAACCGAACATGCCAAGCAGCTCTTCATCAGTCATCTCACCGATCAGCTTGAGCACATCGCGGCGGTCGAGTTCATCCAAAATCGACATCGCCACCGCTTCGGCGTCTTCTTCATCTCCGGTCAGTCGATCTTTATAGTATTCGTACAGATCGTCAGTAAACTTCATCGGCATCGTCGCCTCGCTTTTTTGAGAGCGGGCTTCCTCCTTTCTTTGCAGTTGGCCGATGCAGACTTAGGGGCATCGGCAGTCCTCTCGGTTTGACGCCACAAATGCCATTGGCAACAGGGATGATTCATAGTATAATGGAAAAAATATCATTCGAAAAGCGGGGGAATTCTATGATTCGCCGGTTAACGGCCGAAGACGATCAACAAGTATTTTCGTTTTTGCGGCAAGATCCGTCGTTCAATTTATTTATCATCGGCGATATTGAGTCGTTTGGCTATGACGCCGATTTCCAAGACGTTTGGGGGCAGTTTGACGATGCCGGCTCGCTGAAGGCGGTGCTGCTCCGTTATTACGATTCCTACATTCCGTACGCGCCTGGCGATTTTGATGCCGATGGCTTTGCTCGTCTCATCCGCGAGACAGCCCAATCATCGTCCATCCAGCTGTCCGGCAAGGCGGACATTGCCAGGCAGTTCGAAGAGCGGCTGCCGCTTGGGGAGAAGCGAACGCTTTACTTTTGCGAGTGTCGGACGGATGAATACGCCCGTCAAGAAATGGGGGCGTTCGCCGTCAAAAAAGCCGAATTGGCCGATGTCGACCGGATTCTCGACTTGCGGCGCCGCATTGCCGAATTTGAAACGAGGCCGTCGTCCCGCGATATGCTAGTGAAAGGGATGGAAACCAATTCAGCTAGAACGTACTACATTGAACAAGACGGCCGAATGGTGGCCGCCGCATCGACATCAGCGGAAAACTCATTGTCGGCGATGATCGTCGGCGTCTGCACGGATCAAGGACATCGCGGGAAAGGATATGCGAGCGCCATCGTGGCGAAGCTCGTTTGCGATTTGCTCGCTGAAGGGAAGATGCCGTGCTTGTTTTACGACAATCCAACCGCCGGCCGCATTTACCATCGCCTTGGTTTTCGCGATATCGGATTGTGGGCGATGTACCGTTAGAAGGGCGGAAGTCCCGCCAGCTTGCTTGTGTACAAAAGCAGGCTGGCGGTTATTGTCCGTCTGCGCCGTTGGGCGTGCCGCGGCGAATGTGCTCGCCGCCGCGCTCTTGCATCGCTTTTGCCTTGTCGTTGACGAGCTGTTTTTGGTCTACGATGGAAGAAGGTGTTTGTTTTTTGTTCGCCATATGGAATCACCTCAATGGAGACGATTTTGCGCGCTGAATGAACATGTCCGCATCTTCGATCAGCCCGCAGACGCCGCATTGGACGCGGTAGCTCGGGCCGCGGTACGGGAGATGGAACGGTTCGAGCGCTTCGTTTGTGTATTCGTGCTCGATGTCGCCGGTGTGCGGATCGAGCTTGACCGCACGCGGGTGCTGCTCAATGAGATGAAACCGCGTCCGGTTCGTTTTGCAGTTTGGGCATAGCATCGGTTCCAATGAAAGCCACCTCCGGTTTTTATCTTTTGGAAAAACGGCCGTGATTATGTATAGGTCATCTGTTTTGTTTCAGTTCGTGCGGCTAGGGGATAGGGCTCGCGCAGCCGATCGGACGATGTGCGGCGAAAGACGCCTCCATTTTTCGGGCGCCGGAACGATTTTTGTTGACAATGGCTGCAACTGTCGAGTATCTTAATAAACAAGAAGAAGATTTTGCTTTTTTCGAAATGTTTTACAGTTCAGGCGAAGGAGACTGTTATGGCAGAGAAACCGCTTCGAGACCGCATTATCGACACCGCTCTTCATTTGTTTGAGAAATATGGCTACCATGGCGTGACGGTCGACCGCATCGTCGCGGAAAGCGATACGTCGAAAGGCGGGTTTTACCATAATTTTAAATCAAAAGACGAGTTGCTTTACCATATTCATGACGTCTTTATTACGTATGCGCTGACAAAAGCGCAGGAGGCGTATGAGGGCTTCCCTACGCCGACCGAGCGCTTGTACGCCATCGTTCAGTCGTTTGTCAAAGTGTTTCATTTGTATAAACCACACATCACCGTGTTTTACCAGGAAAGCACGTACTTAAAACCGGAATACGCCGAACCGATCAATGAAAAGCGCGAAGAATTTAAACAAATTATTTTTCGCGTCATCCGCGAGGGAATCGAGGCCGGCGAGTTTCGTCCGGAGCTGTCGGTGGAGATTACTGGCATGTCCATTATCGGCATGGTCAACTGGACATACAAATGGTACAATCCGGATGGTCCGTTGTCAATTGAGGAGATCGCGGCGTATTTTGCCGATTTCATTTTGCATGCGGTGCTCCGCACACCAGAAAACCCAGCGGCGGCGCGGTTTTTGTTGCGGCCGGCCGCCGAATAAGTTGTTGATCGTATACAGACCAACTAGTCGGTTTTGAAAACGCTTCAAAAATCAAAACCGTTTACACTCGTTTTCTTACTAAAACCGACTAGTCGGTTCAAATGATAGAACATTTTCTATGGGGGAGAGGGACAGGATGAATTTTTCATTAACAAAAGAGCAACAAATGATTAAAGAAATGGTTCGCGACTTTGCTGAGAAGGAAATTGCCCCATACGCGGCGAAATGGGATGAAGAGGCGCATTTTCCGCTGGATGTCTTCCGCAAAATGGGCGAGTTGGGGCTATTGGGTTTGCCGTTTCCGGAAGAATACGGCGGCGCTGGAGGCGATACGATTTCGTATGCCATCGCCGTTGAGGAAATCGGCCGCGCCTGCGGCGGCACCGGGCTAAGCTATGCGGCCGCCGTGTCACTTGGGGCGAGTCCCATTTATTACTTTGGAACAGAGGAGCAGAAACAAAAATGGCTCGTGCCGATGGCCAAAGGAGAGACGCTTGGCGCTTTTGGGCTCACGGAGCCGAACGCCGGATCGGACGCCGGCGGCACGCGCACGACCGCGGTGCTGGACGGCGATGAATATGTCATCAACGGCGAAAAATGCTGGATCACGAACGCCCAATACGCGCGGCAAGTCATTGTCACCGCCGTGACAGGCAAAGATGCGCGCGGCAAAAACATCATCACCGCTCTCATCGTGCCAACTGACTCCCCAGGATTTACGATCCGTTCGAATTACGACAAGATGGGCGTGCGCGCGTCCAATACGTGCGAGCTTGTTTTCGAGAACGTCCGCGTGCCGAAAGAAAACGTCTTGGGCGACCCGCAAAAAGGGTTTAAACAGTTTTTGTACACGCTTGATGGCGGCCGCATTTCCATCGCAGCTTTAGCCGTCGGCATCGCGCAAGCGGCGTTTGAGAAAGCGCTTCAATACGCGAAAGAACGCGTTCAGTTTGGCCAGCCGATTTCCAAGTTTCAAGCGATCCAGTTTAAGCTCGCTGACATGGCGATGGAAATTGAGCTTGCCCGCAATATGGTGTACAAGGCGGCTTGGTTGAAAGACCAAGGGAAACCGTTTACAAAAGAAGCATCGTTCGCCAAGCTGTTTGCGTCGGAAATGGGGTTCCGCGTCTGCAACCAGGCGATTCAAATTCACGGCGGATACGGCTATATGAAAGAGTACGGCGTTGAGCGCCATTTGCGGGATATCAAGCTCATGGAAATCGGCGAAGGCACATCAGAAATCCAACGGCTCGTCATCGCCCGCCAACTGGGATGCTAAAAGCGGAAATGCCTGCATATCCATAACAATGAATTCGGACAAAGGGGAGGAAACGGCCGATGTTGACGGTGACGGTGGGGAAATTGTTGGAAGAGCGAGCCAGGCAATATGCGGATCGCGAGGCGGTCGTGTATGCCGACCGCGGCTTGCGTCTGACGTATCGGCAGTTTAACGACTATTGCCGCCTCGTTGCGCGCGGGTTGATGCGGCTTGGCATCGAAAAAGGGGAGCATGTCGCCATTTGGGCGACGAACGTTCCGGAATGGATCGCCTGCCAGTTTGCGACCGGCAAAATGGGAGCCGTCCTCGTGACGGTCAATACGAACTACCGCGCGGCGGAGCTTGAGTATTTGCTTCGGCAGTCCGACTCGACAACACTGTTTTTGATCGAGCAATACCGCGATTCGTCATACATCGATATTTTGTACGAAATCGTTCCCGAGTTGCGCACATCAGCGCCCGGACAGCTGCAATCGAAACGGCTGCCGAAGCTGAAAAACGTGGTCTTTCTTGGCGACAAACGGCACCCGGGCATGTTTACATGGAACGACATCTTGGCGATGGCGCACGACGTATCGGAAGAAGAACTCGATGAACGGATGGAGAGCCTCGACCCGCACGATGTGATCAACATGCAATACACGTCCGGGACGACTGGATTCCCGAAAGGGGTGATGTTGACGCATTACAACATCGTCAACAACGCCCACCAAGTGGCGCAATGCATGGGACTTGGCGAAGGCGATCGATTGTGCATTCCGGTGCCGTTTTTCCATTGCTTCGGCTGCGTCATGAGCACGCTTGCATGCGTGACGGTCGGGGCGACGATGGTGCCGGTTGTGGAGTTCCATCCGAAGCGGGTTCTCGAGACGGTGGAAGCGGAGCGGTGCACGGCGCTTCACGGCGTGCCGACGATGTTCATCGCCGAGCTCAACGACCCGGATTTTGCCAAATACGATTTGTCGTCGCTGCGCACGGGCATTATGGCTGGCTCCCCTTGCCCGGTCGAAGTGATGAAGGCGGTCATCGAGAAAATGGGGATGAAAGACATTACGATCGCCTACGGGCAGACGGAAGCGTCCCCAGTCATCACGCAAACGCGCACCGACGATCCGCTTGAGCTGCGTGTCGAAACGGTTGGCCGCGCCTTGCCGGGCGTCGAGGTGAAAATCGTCGAGCCGGGAACGAACAAGGAAGTGCCGCCCGGTGTGCAAGGGGAGCTGTGCACGCGCGGCTATCATGTCATGAAAGGGTATTACAACAACCCGGAAGCGACAAATGAAGCGATCGACCAAGACGGCTGGCTGCATACCGGCGATTTGGCGACGATGGATGAAAACGGTTACTTCCGCATCACCGGCCGTCTGAAAGATATGATCATCCGCGGCGGCGAAAACATTTATCCGCGTGAAATCGAAGAGTTTTTATACAAACATCCGAAAATTTTGGACGTCCAAGTCGTTGGCGTGCCGGATGAGGTATACGGTGAAGAAGTGATGGCGTGGATCATCTTAAAAGACGGCGAAACGGCGACGGCTGAGGAGATTCGCGAGTTTTGCCGCGGCCACATTTCCCGGCATAAAATCCCGCGTTATATCGAATTTACCGACTCGTACCCGATGACGGCATCTGGGAAAATTCAGAAATTCAAATTGCGGGAAATGGCGAAACAGCGCCTCGGCTTGACGACGTAAACCGCCGTGCCGGGCGGTTTCGTCCGCCCGGCGGCATTCTCAGTTTTCGTGAAAGGGTGAGACGATGTTTTCGAAAGTATTGATTGCCAACCGCGGCGAAATCGCCGTCCGCATCATCCGCACGTGCCAAAAGCTCGGCATCCGGACCGTCGCCGTCTATTCCGAAGCGGATGCGGATTCGCTCCACGTCTCGCTCGCGGATGAGGCGTATTTGATCGGCAAGCCGCGCGTCGCGGAAAGCTATTTAAATATCGAAAAAATCATAGAGGTTGCCAAAACGGCGAAAGCGGAGGCGATCCATCCCGGCTACGGGCTGTTGTCGGAAAATCCAGCGTTTGCCCGCCGCTGCGAGGAAGAAGGAATCGTCTTCATCGGTCCGAAGGCGGACGTCATCGCGGCGATGGGCAGCAAAATCGAAGCGCGGCGGACGATGGAACAAGCCGGCGTGCCGATCGTCCCAGGCGTCTCCTTTGCGCTTGATAGCGCCGATGAAGCGGCCAAAGCGGCGGCTTCGATTGGGTATCCAGTCATGCTGAAGGCGTCAGCCGGCGGCGGCGGCATCGGCATGCATATCGCCCGCGACGAAGCCGAGCTGCGCCAAGCGTTTGAAGGGAGCCAAAAACGGGCGGCTTCGTTTTTCGGCGACGGGACGATGTATATCGAAAAATATATCGATCGCCCGCGCCATATTGAAATTCAGCTGCTCGCTGATTCCTACGGCAACTGCGTCTACTTGTGGGAGCGCGAGTGTTCGATCCAGCGCCGCCATCAAAAGGTGGTCGAAGAGGCGCCGTCGCCGTTTTTGGATGAAGAGACGCGGCGGAAGATGGGGGAGGCGGCGGTGCGGGCTGCGCGTTACATCGGTTATGCAAATGCCGGTACCATTGAATTTCTCGTCGATGAACAGAAAAATTTTTATTTTCTTGAGATGAACACTCGGCTGCAAGTCGAGCACCCGGTGACAGAAGAAATCACCGGCATCGACATCGTCGAAGAGCAGCTGCGCATCGCCGCCGGCGAGCCGCTCCGCTATAAACAAGAAGAGATTCGCCGCGACGGTCACGCCATTGAAGTGCGCATTTATGCCGAAGACCCGAACACGTTTTACCCGTCGCCCGGCCGCATTACGGCGTTTTCCGCCCCACAAGGCGAATGGATTCGTCATGAAACGGCGGTTCAAAGCGGCGCCGCGGTTACGCCGTTTTATGATCCGATGATCGCCAAACTAATCGCCAAAGGACCGGATCGGCAAACGGCGATTGAACGCTTGCTCGAAGCGCTTCGACACTATCGCGTGGAAGGGATTAAAACGAACATTCCGCTGCTTGAGGCCGTGTTGTCCCATCCGGCGTTTCAAGCGGGGGATACGACGACCGATTTCCTTTCGAAGCATTGGAAGCCAGCAAAAGCAAAATGAAGCAGAAACGGAGGAAGACACGATGACCCAAGTAACGGCAACAATGGCTGGAAGTGTATGGAAATTATTGGTGGCTGTCGGGGATCATGTAGAAGAAGGCCAAGATGTCATCATTTTAGAATCGATGAAAATGGAGATTCCGATTGCGGCTGAGGCGTCCGGCGTCGTGAAGCACATCCACGTGCAGGAAGGAGATTTCGTAAACGAAGGCGACGTGCTTGTCGAGATTGAATAAAGGGGGAGCAGAGCATGAGCCGATGGCCGGCAAAGGTGACGATCAAAGAAGTCGGCCCGCGCGACGGCCTGCAAAACGAAGCAGCGCCGATCGCGACCGCCGATAAAATCGCGTGGATCAACTTATTGTCCGAAACGGGGCTGTCGTACATTGAGGTGACTTCCTTCGTCCATCCGAAATGGATCCCGCAGCTCGCCGATGCCGCTGAGGTCGCAGCCGGCATCGGCCGAAAAGCCGGCGTCACGTATGCGGCGCTCGTGCCGAACGAAAGAGGGCTTGAGCGGGCGTTGGCCGCGGGGATTGACGAAGTCGGCGTCTTTATGTCAGCGAGCGAAACGCACAACCAAAAAAATATTAACAAAACGATCGCTGCCACATTTCCGGTGCTGGAAGCGGTCGTGCAAACGGCAAAACAAGCAGGCAAAACGGTGCGCGGCTACGTTTCCACCGTCTTTGGCTGCCCGTATGAAGGGGCAGTTGCCGTCGATCAAGTGCTGATGGTGGCGGATCGGTTGTTGGCGATGGGGGTTGACGAACTGTCGCTTGGCGATACGATCGGCGTCGCGACGCCCAAGCAAGTGGAGGACGTGCTTGCTGAGGTGCTTCGCCGCTTTCCGGCCGGACGGATTGCCATGCATTTCCATGATACAAGAGGAACGGCGCTTGCCAACATTTTGGTGTCGATGGAGATGGGCATTACGACGTTTGACAGCTCGCTTGGCGGCCTTGGCGGCTGTCCGTACGCTCCCGGAGCGTCGGGAAACGTCGCCACTGATGATTTAGTATATATGCTTCACGGCATGGGGATTGAAACCGGCATCGATGTCGAGCAGCTGACGAAAGCGGCGTTGTTTATCCGCGACAAAATCGGCCGCCCGCTTTCGAGCCGGTATTTGCAAACGGTTGGATCATAAGGGGGGGAGAAAACGTGAGCGCACTTGTATCGTTTGAAACACAAGAAAACGGCATCGCCATTGTGACATTAAACCGCCCGGAAGCAGCCAACGCGCTTTCTAGAGCGCTTTTGTTGGAGCTTGGTGCGCTTTTGCAAGAAATCAAATTTCAAAAAGACGTGCGCGTCGTCATTTTGACCGGGGCCGGAGACAAAGTGTTTTGCGCCGGAGCCGATTTGAAAGAGCGGGCAGGGATGAACGAAACCGAAGTCCGTCAGGCCGTCGCTTTAATCAGCAAAACGATCAACGAGGTCGAGAAAGTGCCGCAGCCGGTCATTGCCGCGTTAAACGGCTCGGCCTTTGGCGGGGGGCTTGAGCTGGCGCTCGCCTGCGACATCCGGTTTGCCGCCGACGATATCCAGCTCGGGCTGACGGAAACGTCGCTCGGCATCATTCCGGGAGCGGGGGGGACGCAGCGGCTGCCGCGCCTTGTCGGCCTCGGCAAAGCGAAAGAGTTGATTTTTGCCGCCAAACGGATTACAGCGCAGGAAGCCGAGCGAATCGGCCTTGTCGAATACGCCGTGCCGCGCGCCGAGCTGATGGAGCGTGCGCTTTGTCTCGCGCAGCAAATCGCTGACAATGCGCCGATAGCCGTCCGTCAGGCGAAACGGGCGATCCAAAGCGTATTCAACGTTGATTTGGAGACGGGCCTCGCGATTGAGCAGCTCGCCTATGAGGCGACCATTCCGACGAAAGACCGGTTGGAAGGATTGCAGGCGTTTAAAGAAAAGCGGAAGCCGGTGTACAAAGGCGAGTAAGCCCGCTTGGACAAGGAGGGGGCGGTTTGGAAGGAGGAAGCCGCACGGAGCGCTTGCGCCGCATCGGCCTTTTCACAGCGATAAATAAAACACGGCATCCAACCTTGCTCCAGCCGAACAAGCGGGATGGAACAGCAAGATCTATCAAAACAAGGAGGGGAAACAAAGAGATGAAGGAAACAGCCAATCAGCAAGACACGCTCGCAGCGGAGCTGGAGAAAAGAGCGGCGGAAATCAAGAAAGGCGGGGCGCCAAAATATCATGAAAAAAATGCGGCCCAAGGGAAATTGTTTGTCCGCGAGCGGCTGAATTTGCTGCTTGACGATGGCTTGGAAGTGGAAGACGGCTTGTTTGCCAACTGTTTGGCGGATGGCCTGCCGGCTGACGGGGTGGTGACCGGGATCGGCAAAATCAACGGCCGCACCGTCTGCGTGATGGCGAACGATTCGACGGTCAAAGCCGGCTCATGGGGAGCGCGCACCGTCGAAAAAATCATCCGCATTCAAGAGACAGCGGAAAAACTGCGCTGCCCGATCATTTATTTGGTGGACTCGGCCGGCGCCCGCATTACGGACCAACTCGAAATGTTTCCCGGCCGGCGCGGGGCAGGGCGCATTTTTTACAATGAGGTGAAGCTGTCCGGCAAAGTGCCGCAAGTGTGCCTGTTGTTTGGCCCGTCAGCAGCCGGCGGCGCTTATATTCCGGCGTTTTGCGACATCGTCATCATGGTCGAGGGCAACGCCTCGATGTACTTGGGCTCGCCGCGCATGGCGGAAATGGTGATTGGGGAAAAAGTCACGCTCGAAGAGATGGGCGGCGCTCGCATGCATTGCACCGTCTCCGGCTGCGGCGACGTGCTCGTGAAAACCGAAGAAGAAGCGATTGCCTATGCGCGCCGTTATTTGTCATATTTTCCGTCCCATTACGGCGAAAAACCGCCGGTGGTCGAGGCGAAGCCGCCGAAATCGTTCGACAAAACGATCGAAGACATTTTGCCGGAAAACCAAAATGCGCCGTTCAACATGTATGATTTGATTGAGCGAATCATTGACGAAGGATCGTTTTGCGAAATCAAAAAACTGTTTGCGCCGGAAATCATTACGGGACTGGCGCGCCTTAACGGCCAGCCGATCGGCATCATCGCCAACCAGCCGCGCGTCAAAGGCGGCGTATTGTTCCACGATTCGGCTGATAAAGCGGCGAAATTCATCACGCTTTGCGACGCGTTCCATATCCCGCTTCTGTTTTTGGCCGACGTCCCTGGCTTTATGATCGGCACGAAGGTCGAGCGGGCCGGCATCATCCGCCATGGGGCGAAAATGATCGCCGCCATGGCGGAAGCCACCGTACCGAAGATCTCGGTCATCGTCCGCAAAGCGTACGGCGCCGGGTTGTATGCCATGGCCGGCCCGGCGTTTGAACCGGACTGCTGCCTCGCGCTTCCGAACGCGCAAATCGCCGTCATGGGGCCGGAGGCGGCCGTCAACGCCGTTTATGCGAACAAAATCGCCGAGCTGCCGCCGGAAGAGCGGCCGGCGTTTGTCGAACAAAAACGCGAGGAATACCGGCGCGACATCGATATCTACCGGCTCGCTTCTGAATTGGTCGTTGATGGCATCGTCGCGCCGAACGACTTGCGCGACGAACTCATCCGGCGGTTTGCCGCGTATATGTCCAAATATATGGTCTTTTCCGAGCGGAAACACGGGGTGTATCCGGTTTGAAAAAACTGGATAAACGTCCCCCTTGTCAAACGAAGAAAGATTGTGTATGATAATAATCACCAATCCGCTGCTGCGTTGTGCGTTGTAGAATGAAGTTTCAACCGATGGCAATCAAAAGGGAGTTCTACATTGAAGCGGGAATGTCATGCCCCTTATTCGTCTGCGGGGACGACAGGAACGCTTCTGCGAACACCCACCTGGTGGAGCGTGGTTGAGAAACTGCATTCAGCCAACGGCAACAGCGGCGCGGATTCACGAATGAGGAGTTGGCAAAAGAGTCCAACTGGATGCAAAACATCCGGTTGGACTCTTTTTCGTTGCGTATGTTTTCTCAAAAAGACATGAAACAATATAGTTGATTTTCCCTGTTTTCATGTTATAATCATATTTCGTGCAGGAATAATTCGTATTGAAACTATTCCAACAAGAAAGATGAGGCAAGGAGGGGGGATGAATGGAAGGGATCAGCCGGGACATCATGTACGCTGTCTTCCGGACGCAAAAGGCGCTTTATCGCCTCATCCGCGAGGACGCCGCCCGCGTCGGGGTGACAGAGGTGCAGCTGATCGTCTTATATACGCTGCTGAAAAAAGAGCATATTCGCCTGAATGACTTGGCGGAAAAATTAAACTTAAGCAACAGCAATGTCAGCGGCACGGTTGACCGGCTCGTCGGCGCCGGCCTTGTTGTCCGAGAGCCGTCGAAGCAAGATCGGCGCGCGGTCATTTTGAGTTTGACGGAAAAAGGAAAAGAGACGGTGTCGGAAGCGTTTGGCGAGCAGTCGGTGCTGCGCCGGCGGCTTGGCCGCATTCAAGAACTCGTCTCTCCAGAGGAGATTGAACAGTTTTTGCATCTTCATGAAAAAATTAAAGCGATTTTACTCGGGGAGGAATAGACGGTGAACGTGAAACGATTGGTTGCGCTGAACATCATTGTGCTCATTTTGCTTGTCGGTGGAGGCTTTGCCGCCTACTACTATGTGAATGAAGCAACGAACTACATTAAAACGGACAACGCCCGCATCGACGGCCAGGTCATCTCCGTCGCTGCGCCGCTGTCCGGGAAGCTGACATCCTGGCGGGGCGACACGGGAAAAACCTTCTCAGCTGGGGAAGAAATCGGCGAGGTGTTTGACGGCAAAACAACGATTCCGGTGACAGTGCCGCATCGGATGACGATCGTGCAGCAAAACGCAGTCAAGGACTCGTTTGTCGCCGCGGGGATGCCGCTGGCCCGCGGGTTTGATTTGAACGATTTGTGGGTGACGGCGAATATTGAAGAGACGGATATTGAAGACGTGAAAATCGGGCAAGACGTCGATATTTATGTCGATGCGTATCCGGATCGCAAATTCAGCGGCAAAGTCGAAAAAATCGGCAACGCGACAGCGAATACGTTCAGCCTGTTGCCAAGTTCCAATGCGACCGGCAACTACACGAAAGTGACCCAAGTGATTCCCGTTACGATTTCCATTGACAATTACAGCGGAGCCGGACTTGTGCCGGGCATGAACGTCACCGTCCGCATCCATAAGTAGGTGATTGAGGATGACAGCATTTGTCATTGGTTATATTGTGTTTGCCGTTTTGGTCTTGGCGGCGGTCAACATCGCGCTGCGCCGCCGCAAGCCGGCTTCAGCCGCGGTGAAGGCGGCAGATGAAGCGGCGGAAGCCAACGCTCAACCGTTAGCGGAAACGAAAGCAGAGCCGTCGACAGGAACGGATGGGCGTCCGGCCGCTCCAGCCGGTCAAGGCGGCCTTGGGGATATCGGCAGCCGCGGCAAGGTTGTGGCGACGGTCATGCTTGGTGCGTTTGTCGCCATTTTGAATCAAACGTTGATCAACGTCGCCTTGCCGCATATGATGCAAGATTTCAACGTGGAAACGTCGACGATTCAATGGCTCGTGACCGGCTATATGCTCGTCAACGGAGTGCTCATCCCGATCAGCCCGTTTTTAATCGCCAAGTTTCCAGCGAAACGGTTGTTTTTATCGGGCATGTCGTTTTTCGCCATCGGCGCGTTTGTCTGCTCGATCGCTCCGTCGTTTGCCGTCATGCTCACGGGGCGGTTGACACAAGCGGTCGGGGCCGGCATTATTATGCAGCTGATGATGGTCATTATGTTGTCGATTTTCCCGCCGGAACGCCGCGGGGTGGCCATGGGAACGGTCGGAATCGCCATGATGTTTGCGCCGGCGGTCGGGCCGACGCTGTCTGGCTGGATCGTTGAACATTATACATGGCGGCTGTTGTTTTACGTCGTGTTGCCGATCGCGATTTTAGACATTGTGCTTGCCTCCGTCTGGCTGAAACATACGCCGCGTAAAGGCAATCCAGTGCTGGACGTGCAAGGGGCGGTCTACTCCACGATCGGGTTTGGCGGCGTTCTGTATGGCTTCAGCGAGGCCGGAAGCAAAGGATGGGGCGAGACGGAAGTCGTTGTTTCGCTTGTCATCGGCGCCTTGTTCCTCATCATGTTCACATGGCGTTCGCTGCGCTCGGAGCATCCGGTGCTCAATTTCCGTGTGTTCCGCTACCCAGTGTTTACGTTGGCGACCGTCATCGGTTCGGTCATTAACATGGCGATGTTTGCCGCCATGGTCTTGCTTCCGGTGTATTTGCAAAACTTGCGCGGCTTTACGCCGCTCGATGCCGGTTTGCTGTTGCTGCCGGGGGCGATCGTCATGGCGGTGATGTCGCCGATCTCTGGTTGGGTGTTTGACCGCATCGGCGCGCGGATGCTCGCTATCGTTGGCTTGATCATCACCGCCGTGACGACGTGGGAATTCAGCAAGCTGACGATGGATACGCCATACAGCCAGTTGATTTGGCTTTACATTTTCCGCATGTTCGGCATGTCGATGCTCGGGATGCCGATTATGACCGAAGGGTTGAACGCCTTGCCGCGCCATTTGTACAGCCACGGCACGGCGATGTCGAATACGATTCGTCAAGTGGCTGCTTCGCTCGGGACGGCGTTCTTGGTGACGATCATGTCCAACCGGACGAAATTCCATGTGGAAGCTTATCGCAATGAAATGACGGAAAACAATCCGTTGTTCATGAGCCTTGTCGGCCAACTGAAACAGGCCATCCCAAGTGATGAGGCGATCGCTCAGCTGTTGTATGGACTTGTGCAGCAACGGTCAACGGTCGAGGGGATCAACGACGCCTTTTTCGTCGCTACTGGCTTAACGGTGGTGGCGCTCGTCATGGCGTTTTTCTTAAAAGGAAAAAAGCAGAAATCGCCATCGGCGTAAACAAGGGAAGCGGCGCACACGGCCGCTTCTTTTTTGTTTTGAGCCATGGAAAAGAGACGAAAACGGGCGGCCGGCTGCGAATCGTATAATCGTGACGAAGAGACAGGGGGGAACATTGTGGAGGCGCAAAGCAGGCAGCAAATGAGACAAACAAGACGAAGACGGTGTTGGCTGCAGGCGCTCGTTGTCGCCGCCTTGGCTTTGGCCGCCGTTGTTGCTGCGCTCGAGTGGGCGATTGATCGACAAAACATTGCCGCCTTGGAAACACCGTTGCCGGCAGCGACAATCATTTATGATGAACACGGCCGCATCGCGAGCAAGCTCGCGGCGGCAAACATCGAAGAAGTGCCGATCGACAGGGTGCCCAACTATTTTCTTGAGGCCATCGTCGCGACGGAAGACCGCCGCTTTTACGAGCATGATGGCGTCGATTATTATGGGCTTTTGCGCGCGATGTGGCGCAACATTCGCGCCGGGGCGTGGGTCGAGGGCGGCAGCACGATCACTCAACAGCTGGCGAAAAACGTCTTTTTAACGAATGAAAAAACGTTGACACGCAAATGGAAGGAATGGTTGATCGCACAAAAAATTGAGCGCACGTACAGCAAACAAGAAATTTTAGAAATGTACATCAATCGCATTTATTTCGGTGCGGGGGCGTGGGGGGTGGCCAGCGCGGCGAAAACGTACTTTGGCAAAGACGTTTCTGAGTTGACGCTAAGCGAATCCGCCATGTTGGCTGGTCTCATCAAAGCACCGTCCGCTTTATCGCCGGTCCGTCATTACGATAAGGCGGTCGCCCGGCGCAATGTCGTCTTGTCGCTCATGAAAGAACAAGGCTATATCGATGATCAAGAGTGGATCGCCGCGAAAAACGAGCACATTGCCATTCAACAGGAACCAAAACGCGACCCGTATGCCGGAAAATATCCGTACTACGTCGATGAACTAATCCACGAAGCGATTGCACAATACGGCCTGACGCAAAGCGATGTCCTTTCCGGGGGGCTCCGCATTTACACGGAGCTTGACCCGAACATGCAACAAGCGCTTGAAGCCGTGTATGCGAATGATTCGCTGTTTCCATCAAGCCCGGACGGTGTGCCTGTCCAAAGCGGAGCAGTGCTGCTCGACCCGAAAACGGGCGGGGTGAAGGCGCTTGTCGGCGGCCGCGGCCGCCATGTGTTCCGCGGTTTCAATCGCGCCACAGAGCTCAGGCGTCAACCGGGGTCAACGCTCAAGCCGCTCGCCGTGTACACGCCGGCGCTCGAACAAGGGTACGGGCCGTTTTCGCTGCTCAAAGACGAGCCGCTTAATCTCGGCGGCTACCGCCCGCAAAACTACGACCACACGCACCGCGGCACGGTGACGATGTATGAGGCGATCATCCATTCGCTCAATGTGCCGGCCGTCTGGCTGTTAAACGAAATCGGCCTTGACAAAGGGATGGAGGCGCTGCACCGGTTTGGTTTGCCGTTGGAAAAAGAGGACCGCCAGCTCGGCATCGCGCTCGGCGGCATGTCCCGCGGCGTCTCGCCGCTCGAGATGGCGGAAGCGTACGCCGTATTCGCCAATGACGGCGTCCGTTTGGACGGCCATCTCATTACAAAAATCGTTGATGCTTACGGCCGCAAGGTAGCGGAGTGGAAGCCGCGGCGAACGGTTGTCACGTCCAAGAAAGTGGCGCAGCAAATGACGTTTTTGCTCGAAGGCGTCATCCGCGAAGGGACCGGGAAGCGCGCTGCCATCCCGGGGCGGGAGCTTGCGGGCAAAACCGGGTCGACCGAAATGACGATCCCCGGCATCGACGGGGTGAAAGACCAATGGATGGTCGGCTATACGCCGCAGCTGGTCGGTGCGCTTTGGCTCGGCTATGACCGGCCGGACGAAACACATTATTTGACGACGACGAGCGGGGAAACGGCGGCCATCATTTTCCGCCATATGATGGAAAAAGCGCTGGCCGACGAGCCTGTCGTCCGCTTCTCGCTGCCGCTTGTGAAACAAGCGGAACGAGAACACAAAAAACGTGAGCCAAAGGCGCCTGAATCCGTGCCGCCAAAGGTGAAGGAAAAACCGCGTACGCCCGGCCATGAAAAAGGAAAAAACAAAAAAGAGAAAAAAGAAAAAAAGCACGGAAAAGGGCATGGCGGCAAGCATGAATAAGCTGTTGCCAAAGGCGTTCTCAACCTTTGTTTGGGCGCATATATATAAAGACAAGCCGCACGAAAAAGGAGGGGGAGCGCCCATGGCGCATTTCGGCTCGAAAGGATGGCTTGTGGCTGAGTTGAAAAAGGCGGGCATCGCCCGTCATCCGGTTGGACGGAAAAAAATTGAAACGTACAAGGCGACGGAGCTGTACGGGCTGTACCGAAAATATGTGCAGAAAACATGCTGAACCGGATGAAGCGATCCGGCTTCTTTTTTGGGGTACAATAGTTATAAGGAAAGGCCGTGAAGCCTTGATATGTCAACATTTCTAGTGGTAGGAGGGAGGTCGCGCCTCTTTGGCCAGGAAAGCGATGAAGAAAAAACGGTTTACTGTAGCGGAAGGGGAAACGATCGCCGCCTGTTTAGAGCGAATGAAACAGGAAGGCTACCGCCCTGTCCGCCGCATCGAGCAACCGATTTTCCGCGAAGTGGAAACGAACGGCGAAACGATGGTTGAGCCGTGCGGGCGCATCATCGAATTTGAGGGTGTGCGCGATGAGCCATAACGGGCGGTTGTTGGCTCCACCTTAGGCTGAAGGCGCAGCCGCAGATTCGACGGGCTCTGGTTATAGGGGCAAGAGAATTCATCAAAAAATTGCGAAGGAAGTTCTTTTCCCAACGATCGCCGCCTATACAAAGCGGGGAGATCGGCCAGCCAAAAAAACCGGAAAGGGAGTTCCTTCCCGGTCTAGCTGTGCGGCCATTCGCGCGTTTTTTTCGCGTCTCGATGGCCGCCGGTCGGGTTGCCGCTTGATGCTTCGTAGCCGACTTGGTACACATAGTGCTTCGGGGCGTGTATGACGTTGTCCATTCGGTATTGGTCCAGATCGTCTTGAAATTGCCGTTTGCTTTCTTGCTCATCCATCATTGGTACCCCCTTGTGGATATGGACTGCTGCGTTTATAGGGTGCGTCATCAAGGCGTGTTTTACTCAAAAGCCGTGGATCGTCATGCCGCCATCGACGAATAGCGTTTGGCCGGTTATATAGCTTGACGCATCGGAGGCGAGGAACACAGCCGGGCCGACGAGCTCAGGCAGCTCGCCAATCCGCTTGAGCGGCGTGACGGCCAAAATGTCGTTCACATACGCTTCGTCCTCAAGCAGCGTTTTGGTGAGCGGCGTCCGGAAATACCATGGGCCGATCGCGTTGACGCGTATGCCGTAGCGCCCCCACTCAAACGCCAGCACTTTCGTCATTTGGATGAGCGCCGCTTTTGTCGCCGCATACACAACCCCGGTGCGCAAGGCGACATGGCCGGCGACGGAAGCGATGTTGATGATGTTTCCGCCTTGCTTTTGTTCTTTCATGACGCGACCGGCTTCTTGTGAGACGAGAAACGCCGACTTTAAGTTGGTGTTCATAATCGTTTCCCACTCATGATCCGTCACATCCAAAGCCGGGGTGCGGATGTTCATGCCAGCGTTGTTGACAACGATATCAAGTGATCCGGCTTGTTGTTTGACATTGGCGACGGCGTCATGCACGGCTTTCCGGTCGATGACATCAAGCGGATATATGTACGCTTTCCGGCCGAACTGTTCGATATGGCTTGCCGTTTCTTGCAAATCAGCTTCCGTGCGGGCGATGAGCGCCACATCGGCCCCGGCTTCAGCGAACCCGATCGCGATCGCCCGGCCGATGCCGCGTCCGGCTCCCGTCACTAACGCCGTTTTTCCGTCCAAGCGAAACGAAGGCAAAAACATCGAATTCTCCCCTTTCAGAATCGTCGGTACATCCTCATGATAGCATGATCCCCTGTTGCAGCCAATCATTGGCATCGCTGTTTGGCAGGAAGCGGGAATTCCAAGTTGCAGCCGGCGCGCCGTCCCGCTACAATAAAAAAGAGAACACCATCTAGATAAGGGGATGACGCCATGATTCATCACACATGGGCGACCCGGCCGACGATCAAAAAAGTAAAGTGCGTTCACACGAACGCGGAAAAGTACATGGTCAGCAATGTGTTGACGCCGGGCAAAGTATATGAAGTGAAAAGCGAAACGGACGAGTTTTATTTTGTCATCGACAACAGCGGAAAAGTCGGCGGGTTTTACAAAGATTATTTTGAGGAAGTCAAGTGATCGCGCCAATAGCCAAGAAAAAACGGATGTCCGAAACAGGGCATCCGTTTTTTCGATCAGCCGGCGGCGCTTTGTTCCGCCGTCGGCGGCCGCAACCGGCTTGCCGGCAGCGTGATCGTCAACGTCGTCCCTTTTTGTACGGCGCTTTCGATCGTCCACGTTCCTCCCATTTGTTCGATGATTTTGACGGCGACCATCGCACCAAGCCCAGTGCCTTTTTCTTTTGTGCTGAAGTATGGCTCGCCGAAGCGGCGCACTTGTTCTTTCGTCATGCCAACGCCGTTGTCGGAAATGGTGATGACGACTGATGCCCCCCGGTTCTCGGCCGCAACATGGAGCGTGCCGCCGTTCGGCATCGCCTCAATGCTGTTTTTCAACAAGTTGAGAAAACACTGTTGGAAATATTGTACGTTTCCGATGACGACACCATGTTCGAGGGAAGAGGATACATGGATCGAATGCATATGCGCCATTGGCGTAATCATTTGCAGCACTTTCTGAAGCTGGGTGGCGACATCAATCGGCTCGGTCTCTTTTGGCGCCGGTTTGGCAAACGTCAAATAGTCGCGGATGATGGCTTCCGCCCGCTCGAGTTCCTCTAAGGCGATGCGAATGTACCGCTCTTCGGTTTCGCGCGGCAGCCGACCAGTTTGCAGCAGCTGGATGAATCCTTTGACGACGGTGAGCGGGTTGCGGATTTCATGGGAAATGCTGGCCGCCATTTGGCTGACGATCTGCATTTTTTCCATCTTCATCAGCTCTGCCCGAGCGAGCTGCGCCTCATGAAGCGTCTCCATCAAATAGACAGCGAACATCATGACGAACGGCGGCATCATAATAAAATACACGATATATGGCTTCGTTACCGGAAAATCAGCAACAATCACGGCGACAAATGTCGTCAGCACCGCGAGCAAAAACGTCAGCCAAAGCGACATAACGAGCTTGCTCGGCTGCGGCAGCTTGCGAAACAGCGGCGAAGCGGCCGCCGCTATGGCAAACATGATGGCGTAAACGATCAACGTGAGCGGCTGAAATCCGTACAAAACGGTGCGTGCCAGCATCAAGACAACAAACAGCACCGCCCCGACCGCGCCGCCGCCATACAATGTCCCAAGCAAAAACGGAATTTGCCGGAAATCATGGACGCACAGCGGATCAATGTAAATCGGAAATTTCATGCACAAAACGGCCGCCAACGCCAAACAAGCCCCAAGCAGCGCCTGGCCATAGAGCGGGCGCTGCCGGATCGCTCGACTATGGTCATAAATAAACGAAAAGGCAAAGATCGTGACTAAAATATAAAATAAGTTGTTCAGGACGTGCTGGTTAATGTATAAACCCGCCATACGAAAAATCTCCTAACTGAATGGACCTTATCACCTTCCATTATAGCGAAAAGAGATTGAAAGAAAAATATGCATTGGCTATGTCCGGTCTTTCGGCAGCCAAACCGCCAAGGCGCCAAAGAGCGGCAGCACGCTGCAAAGCCCCATTCATGTGCCGAGCGACGACAAGTCGGCGATTTTGCCGAGCACGACCGCGCCGAGCGCCCCCATGCCAAACGCCAGGCCGACGATGAGTCCGGACGCCATGCCGACATGGTTCGGAAGCAGCCGGTTGCATGACAGATGATGTCATGTTCAAGGCAAAGGCGACCCAGCCGATTTGCGCATACGACAGCTCCATTGTCGAGCGCAAAATCGGAAAGAGCGCCGGGATGACCGCTTGCATCGCATCGTTCAAAAAGTGGCCGAGGCTGATGGCGAACAAAATCGGGTAGACGGTCATTCTTGCGGCGCTCGTTCGCTCTGTATGGGTGTTCATCGTTCTCCCCTGTTCAAAATATATCTAATATTCCTAATTATACTTGATCCTATTGTATTTTCAATCACCGGCCCGGTAATTCAACTTTTCTTTTCCGGATGCCCCGATCGCGAGCTTGACGCTCACGGACAGCGTGTTGTTGCCGAGCGGGATGAGGCCATTGGACTGATGTTGTTTCCAAATATCCGGACGCTGGCGATACAGCTGCTCCGACAGATTCAATATATCGATCTGCTGCTTCTTGCCAAGTTCATACAAGCGGCGGATCTCCTGCTTCACCGTTTGTTCCGCCAGTTTGGTCAGTTGTTTTCGCGAGAGCGGTTTGCGCAGTTCGATGATGGCGCCTTGCGCCTGCACTTGGACATCAAAAGCGGGCTCTCCATCCTTCACTTTGACCGACCATTTCGTTTTCGGTTCCCGGACGACAAGAGAGGCGACCGTTTTCCCTTTTTGTTTGACATAAATCGGGGTGCGGCGAATGTCGTGTTCGAGCCAGCGAAGTCCCTCTAGATCGGAACGGCGGACACATTGCTGCAGGCTGTAATGGTGGACAAAACACACGCCGGAAACAGCGAGCATCGGTTTCGGCTTTTTATTTTCGATCCAGCGCCGGCGGTCGAGCGTTAAATAAGGAAGCCTTGCTGTATCGGCTTTTTCATCCATATCGACAATCAGCCGGCTGAGCCGGATCGGGCGGATAAACGAACTTTGTTGAAAGATTTCTTCCGGATTGGACAACAGCGAATAATACGAGGAAGCGTTCAACAACGGCGTCGCTTCAAACAGCTCGGACAGCGGCTCATCGGTGGCGTACACCCATGCTGTATGGCGAATTTCGTTGTAACGGTTCAGCACGTCGATCACATCGGCCACGATGCCTTTTTGCAAGGCCCGTTTCGTAAAGACAATGCTTTTTACATGGCCCCATGACACCCTTTGTTGAATGGAAGGATAGATTTTGTCGGTCGCGATATTAAACGTTTCGCCAGCGGCTTTGCCGATGGAAACGGCCGCTTTCTCTTTGCCGCCTCCGGCCTCGACTTTGGCGAGGGCGGTGAAACCAACCAGCTGAACGTAGGCGACCACTTGACCATCTTTATAATCCACCCCAATGGCATGAATATACACAATGTGATCGATGTTGCGCGTGTCCCAACAGCCGCTGAGCAAGATGACGGAAGCGATGATGGGAAAGAGCCGCTTCCTCATTTTTGTTTCCTCTCTTTCGCAATGAGATCATTTGGGCGCACAATGCGGTCGCGCGTGCGGAACTGTTTCCATGTACTTGGGATAAATACTTTCCCGATATCTTTTGAGGGCGGCGCCAGCGGCGTCAAGTACGGAACGCCGCAGGTGCGCAAGTTGACCGCATAAGTCAAGATGAAAAACAGCGACAGAATGAAGCCAAACAGGCCAAGAACGGTGGAAGCCGTCAAGACAATAAACCGCAGCAAGGTGACGCTGCCGGCCATGTTTTGGTTGACGAGCGTGAATGTCGAGATGACGGAAATGGCGGCGATGACGAGTGTGGCCGGGGCGGCAAGCCCCGCGTTGATCGCCGCCTGGCCGATGATTAAGCCGCCGACGACGGACAGCGTCTGCCCGATGGCGATTGGCAGACGCATCCCGGCTTCCTTAAACACCTCAAACAAAATCATCATCACAAACATCTCCAGCGGCACTGGAAGCGGCACTCCTTGGCGCGACAAAATGAGCGTCGCCAGCAAGGTGAACGGAAGCTGGTCCGGATGGAAGGAGGTCAAGGCGACCCAGGCGCCCGGCAAATAAATGGCGACCGAAGTGCCGACGAGCCGAAGCAGGCGCTGAAATACGACAAACAAGAAAAACGTGTTGTTATCTTCCGACGTGTTCAGCAAAAACGTTAAATTGCCCGGGCCGATCAAGGCGGTCGGCGCCCCGTCGACCAAGATGATAAAACGGCCGTTGAGGAGCGAATTGACGGCAAAATCGGGCCGCCCGGTATAACCGAACATCGGGAACAAAGAAAACCGGGTGTCAGACAACCACTCCTCAATTTGATTGGTGCTTGTCACCGAGTCGATGTACAAACTGAGCAGACGGCTTCTCACCTCATCGATGATGGTCGTGTTGGCAATATCATCGACATAAAGGAGCCCGACTTTTGTCTGGCTGCGCGTGCCGATGACAAACGGTTCATAGACGAGCCGGTGCGAGCGCAGCCGCTTGCGGATGAGCGCCACGTTTTTGCTGATTTCTTCAATAAATCCATCTTTGGGTCCACGGATCGATACTTCCGTGTTCGGCTCTTCCGGATCGCGGTTGGGCGGGCTGGCGAGCGGCATCGTGTACAAGACATCGGCTTCGTGAAAATAAATGAGCAAATCACCGCTAAACAGCTTGAAGTTGAGATCATCGATCCGCACTTCTTTTCCCATATACTCAAGCGCCGCCGGTTTGCGGGCCTCGATGTCGGCGGCCGAAAAGCATGGATGGTGTTCGCACAGCTCGCGGAACATCGGATAAATGGCCTTTTGCAGCATTTGCGTATCGCACAGTTCTTCACAATAAATAAACAGCAAGTGCACCACAGCCGCCGAGCCGTCAGGCAAAGAGGATGGAATCGCGGCTTCCGTCATGATGACGTCAGGGCATTTGGCGTACATCGTGCGCAACGCCTCTTCGGAGATGATGACGGTCTCGAGCCCTGTGTAATCGTCTTTCAACCGCTTGCCTTCGGCGGCGCGCATGGGTCGTTTCATCATGTCATCCCTCTTTTCTTTTTTCGGTATGCCAACAAAGCGAAACCACTTAACACAACGGACAGCGCAAGACTAAACAGCAGCGATGCCGGCAGCACCCCATGTTTGACAAAATGCAAAAACTGTTCATCGCTGACCGGCGCCAGCGCCGCCAATGTGATCGCCAAGTAGAGGACAATGAGCACCCAACGGCGGGTTTGCGGATGGCGGATCGGAAACAATTCCACAATCAGCGCTGTCGATAAGGAGATGCGGATAAAGGCGCCGGACAGCCATTGATAGACCGACAGAAAGTCCACATGCTCAATGTACGTCCCTAAACTGACCATCCGCCATTGCTCAAACGCCGGATAGCGAAGGCGCGTCGCCTGCTCGGGGCCAAATTCGGTGATGGCGCCAATCGTCGGCCCGATGCTCAGCCCGGCTGTGAAAACAGCGATGGCGGCAAGCGCCTTCCATGAAAATGGGCGAGGCAGGCGATGGGAGAGAAACAATAGAACGATCACTTCCACATATCCCGCTCCGGCGTACATCATGCCGTTGAGCACAGGTCCAACACCATGTTCAAGCGTTGATCTGAGCAGTGAATAATCTTTATGAGGCGTGGTCGAGAGCATAACGAAAAAACCAAACACGATGACGAACGGGCAAATGATCATGGAAGTGTTGGCAATCGAGTCGATGCCTTGGTACGAGTTATAAAAACAAACGGCCACGATGACCAAAATCAGCGCCCATCTCGGCGTCGCCGTCAAATAAGAGGTGGTGGTAAACGTGACCGTATCGTTTAACGTGACAAAACTATGAAGAAGCAAGAATGCGCTGCTGACACCGGCCACCGCATAAGCAGCCGCGCTCGAAAACCGGGCCTTGAGCCAGTCAAACAGCCGCTCGCCGTTCAGTTGTCGGATGGTGAAATAAAGCAGCGGCAGCCAGAGGAGCAAACCTCCCAACGCTCCCAAGGCGGCGATCCACGCATCGCGGTGGGCGGCCTCAAGCATAAAGGGGATGATGATGACATGATTCATCAGCCCGACCGACAGCATGATCATGAATAACAATTGCAGGGCGCTAAGCGGTTGTCCGTTCATCATGAATCCCTTTCTTTCCGTGCAATCTCCAAAGGGCGGGGGATGTAGGGCAAAAGGCTGCTGATTCCAGAAACCTTGCTGAACCGGCTTCTTTTCTGATGAAATGCCGCTGATTGGCTTTCTAAAACGATAGTGTTTCCAGTCCAGGGAAATTTATCCGTTCCAACGGCAAACCAACAGCGAAACTTCTCAGGCGGCAGGGGGCACAATACAGGGAAGAAAGGGCGAACATCAACGGCATGCAAGGGGGGCGCAGCATGAAATGGCTTCATTTGACGATCGGCGTGAAGATTTCCGTCTGCCGCCCCACCCGGTGTATGTCCCGGTGACGCTGATCCGGGATGGCCAGCTGTTGGCAGACGAATTAGCGGAGCTTGGGAAAACGGAGCAATGGCTGGCCGCCAAACTGCAAAAACAAGGAATTGCCTCGCCAAAAGACGTGTTGATCGCCGAGTGGCTCGAAGGAGATGGGCTGTTTGTTCAGACGTATCAGCCTGCCGAGCGGCAACGGTCAACGCGGCGGTCGACGACGTCGGAATGAGAGAAAGAAAGAATCCAGGGATGGATTCTTTCTTTATTTTGGAAAAAACTCTTGCCTTTCTTCTGTTTTATGTGTACTATTGGTTATAGTACGGTTGTGACAATGAGAGGAGGAGGGGAGATGTTTGAGCTTGATATCCGCAGCCGCCAGCCGATTTACGAACAACTGATTGACAAAATGAAAGAAATGATCGTTCGCGAACTATGGCAGCCGCACGATCAGCTGCCATCGGTCAGGACGATGGCGAAACAGCTGATGATCAACCCAAATACGATTCAAAAAGCGTACCGCGAACTGGAACGCGACGGCTGGATTTATTCGATTCCAGGGAAAGGCAGCTTCGTTGCCCCGCGCTCGAAAGAACCAAACATCGAGGCGGTCGCTGCGGTCCGTGAGCAGTTTGTCCGCCTTGTCAAGGAAGCACGGTTTTTAGGGGTGACAAATGAGCAGTTATGGCAATGGATTCGAGAAGGGGAGAAAGAGGAGGGAGAATCGTGATTCAACTTGTGGACGTGACGAAAATGTTTGATCGGTTTGCGGCCGTCAAGGGCGCGAACATGATGGTGCCAAAAGGATCGATTTACGGGTTGCTCGGCCCGAACGGCGCCGGGAAAACGACGCTGCTAAAGATGATGGCCGGCATTCTCCGCCAAGATCGCGGAACGATTACAGTGGACGGGGAGGATGTGTGGGAAAATGTCCGGGTGAAGCAACGCCTTTTGTTTTTGCCGGACTTTGTCTACTTTTTTCCGCACGCGACGATTCGGCAAATGGCGGATTTTTACGAGCAACTGTACCCGTCGTTCAGCCGCGGGCGGTTTACAGAATTGCGGTCCGCTTTTTCGCTTGATGTTGATCAAAAAATTCAGCAGTTTTCCAAAGGCATGCAGCGCCAAGCGGCGTTTTGGCTCGCCTTTTCCGTCCAGCCGGATGTGCTCATTATGGATGAGCCGCTTGATGGGCTCGATGCATTCGTCCGCCGTCATGTGAAGCAGCTGCTCATAGAAGAAGTGGCCGAACGGGAGATGACGGTCGTCATTTCGTCGCACAATTTGCGCGAGCTCGAAGATTTATGCGACATCGTCGGATTGATGGCGCAAGGGACCGTACGGATGGAGCGCGATTTAAACGAGCTGCGCGCCGGGATGCATAAAATTCAAGTCGCGTTTCGCGGCGGATTTCCGAGCGAGTTGGCCGAACGCCTTGACATCGTGCATCGCGAGGAGCGCGGCAGCATCGTTCTTCTTGTCGTCCGCGGCGAGAAACGATCCATCGAAGAGACGGTGAGTTCGTTTGCTCCGCTCATTCTTGACGTCTTGCCGTTGTCGTTGGAAGAAATTTTTGTGTATGAAATGGGGGATGTTGTCGATGTCCGCGAAACGGTTGTCGGCTAACCGCGCCATGTGGACGCAAAATGTTCGCCAAATCGGCTGGATTGCCATCATTCATCTGCTGTTATGGCTGGCGGCGATCGTATTGCCGATTGGGCTTTCGTACTCGCAATATGATCCAAAAGTCGGAAATGTGCCGCAATGGAAGAACGTATACTATATATCCAACGGGTTCGAGACGTTGATTGCTTGGCTTGTCCCGATCTTGGCGGCGGCCGGTGTGCTTCGCTACATGCACGAGAAACGGTCGGCTGATTTCATCCATAGCTTGCCAATCCGCCGCACCGAACTGCTTGTGGGGCAAGTGCTATTTGGCTGGATGCTTTTAATTGTGCCGCTTGCCGTGACCGCTTTGGCCGCCATTGGATGCCTGTATGGGCTCGATCTCCCGTGGCCGATTGGGGCGGCGGATGTAGGGCGCTGGTTCGGTGAGACGCTGGTGATGGAAACGGTTATTTTTGCTTTTAGCATCGTTATGGGGGTGCTTGTCGGCCAATCGGTGCTTCATATTGTGTTGACAAACACTTTTCTCGTTTTTCCGGCCGGCATCATGGTCCTTATGTTTAGCAACTTGTCGCTATTATTATACGGATTTCCGGATATGTACTATTTATCAAGCGAACTGGAACAGTGGGTGATGCCGATTCGTTATGCGATGCTGACGGATCAAGCGATGAGTGCGGGAGAAATCGGGATGTTGCTGCTGTTGTCGCTTCTATTTTTCAGTTTGTCCATTTGGCTGTACGAGCGGCGGCCGACGGAAGCGGCCGGGCAGGCGCTCGCCTTTTCAGTGCTTCGCCCGCTGTTTGTGTATGGAGTGGCATTTTGTTCTTGGCTTGTTGGCGGTTTCTATTTCGGAAACGTAGAAAGCAAGTGGAACTGGACGATATTCGGCTATATCAGCTTTTCCTTGATCGGGTATGCCATTGCCCAGATGGTGATTGCGAAAACGTGGCGCGTCTTTCACCGTTGGAAAGGATATATCGCGTTTGCGGGAGCGATGGGGGTCATCTGCCTGCTTGTTCATTTCGATCCCCTCGGTTACGAACAGCGCGTGCCGGCGCTGGCGGACATCAAACAAGTATATTTCGGCCAATCGGCCATGAATTTTGAACATCCTGAAATGATAGGCCGCTCATTTGAAGAGGTTGACCAGTTTTTGCGCAGCCAAGAAAACATCAAGGCAGTAAGGGCGTTCCATGAGCAGCTTGTGCACGATCAGCCGTCGCCGCCTCGGTTTGCCAACATCCGGACAGTTGTGATCGGCTATGTGCTAAAAGACGGCACGCGCCTCCTCCGCCGCTACGTAGTGCCGATTGAACCGTACATGCCGTATTTTCAGCGCATCATGGGCTCAAAAGAATATAAGCAGCAATATTATTTGTTGCTTCGCCCAAGCGGCTATGCGCCGATCCGTCAGGTGACGATCCGAAATGTGGAAACCGGGCGGGCAGAGGTTGTGCTTGCCGAGCCGAAGGAGATTGAGTCGTTTGTCCAGGCGCTCAAACAAGATTTGTGGAATGAGCCGGTGGAGGACATCATCGGCGGGGGGAGCACATGGCAGGGGAATATTGAATTGCTGCAAAGCGACGGCGATTCGTTTACCGTTCCCTTGTCTTCACACAGCACCCATGTTCGCGAGTGGTTGCAACAACAGCATCATTGGGAGCAAATACAGAAAAGGTAACGCCCGATGAAGAGAAAAGGTGTCCCGTTGCTTTTGGGGCACCTTCCTCTTTTTGCCCCCGGCTGTTGGTCAAGACGTTTTGTTTTTTCGTTTCCACATCCAAACGTTCAACAGATCGAGCAATAGTGAAAGGACGAACAATGAGAAAATAAACAGTTCTGGTGCCTTCATTACTCGAAATGGGTTCAGCACGATATGCAACGATTGATGCAAGGTCATCCCCATCAACTGATCCATGCTTACCATCGTTCCTATGGCGAGCAAGGCAAACATCAGCCAAACAACAATTAGTTTCATGGTGTTCCACCTGCTGTTTTTCTTTAGTTTTTGCTATTGATTCAAAACTGATGCACGGGCGTATGTCCTCCCGATTTCGTGTCCATAATGAGGGATAAAAAGGAAGCGGAGTGAGGAGGAAAAACATGCTGTTTCAATGGGGAATGGGCCGACAAAAAAAGCAGATCAATGACGGGGTGAAACAAGAAGGACCGGACCATAGCGGCGAGGCGGCGGACGTCCCGCAAGAGCCGATGTCAGCTGAATTAGCCGTCAACCTTGACATCATCCGCCAAACGACTGGACAAAGCAGCGATGTCGTCATCCGTCGGTTTTCGCTGGGCCAAGAGAGGCAAATCAAAGCAGCCATCGTCTTTGTGGATGGCCTTGTTGACGAAAAACATGTGTACGAGTTTTTGCTGACGCCGTTGCTGGAGGCGTCATTTCCACTGTCATTAACAGAAAAAGAATGGTTTCCGTGGATCGAACAAAAGTTGGCCGCGGTGGGCGGTGTGAAGCATGTCGTCGATTGGGAACACCTGTTTTTGGAGCTGTTTTCCGGAGAGACCATCATCTTGTTGGACGGGGTGCCGTCCGCTGTCAGCGCCAGCACCAAAGGCGGCCAATATCGTGCAATCGAGGAGCCACAGACGCAACTCGCCGTCCGCGGGCCGCGCGAGGGATTTACGGAGTCGTTGCGCGCAAACACCGCGATGATCCGCCGCCGCATTAAAAATCCCAATCTTTGGCTGGAAACGATGCAAATCGGCACCGTGACGCAAACGGATGTCGCGATCATGTACATCAAAGGCATTGCCAATGACGAGGTTATCGAGGAAGTGAGAGCGCGCCTGCGCCGCATTGATACGGACAGCGTGCTTGAGTCTGGTTATATTGAACAATTAATCGAAGATCAAACGTTTACGACGTTTCCGACGATCTATCATACCGAGCGTCCCGACGTGGTGGCGGCGAATTTGCTGGAGGGGCGGATTGCGATTTTGATTCAGGGGACGCCGTTTATCCTGATTGTGCCGGCTTTGTTTATCCAATTTTTTCAAGCGGTGGAGGATTATTATGCCCGTTTTGATATTGCGACCGCTCTTCGTTTTTTACGCGTGTTGATTTTTTTTCTCTCGCTCGTCGCGCCCTCTATTTATATTGCTGCGATGACGTTTCATCAAGAAATGATCCCGACCCAGCTCGTCATCGCCATTGCCGCCCAGCGTGAGGCTGTGCCGTTTCCCGCTTTTGTCGAGGCATTGATCATGGAAGTGACATTTGAGATTTTGCGCGAAGCGGGGATTCGGCTGCCGCGTGCGGTCGGGCAAGCGGTGTCGATTGTCGGGGCGCTTGTCATCGGTGAGGTGGCGATCAATGCCGGCTTCGTTTCATCGGCCATGGTCATCGTTGTCTCGCTCACCGCGATTGCCAGCTTTGCAACGCCGTCGTTTGCCATCGCCATCTCAGCCCGCCTCATCCGCTTTGGGTTGATGTTTTTAGCGGCGATGTTCGGGTTTTATGGCATTATAATGGGTCTGCTGGTCATGATTCTCCATTTATGCAGCTTGCGCTCGTTTGGCATGCCATACATGTCGCCGCTTGCTCCATTTATTTCAACCAATGTAGGCGATACCCTGTTTCGGATTCCGACATGGATGTACCGCGAGCGGCCGCGCCTGATTAACCAGAAAAATATCATTCGCCAATCGGGGGATCAGAAACCGAAGCCTCCGGCACCAACACGCCGGGAAAAGGAGGATGGATCATGAAACGACCTATCGCCATGTTTGTGTCCTTTTTTGTTTGTGCGGTGCTGCTGGCTGGCTGTTGGAGTAAAAAAGAGTTAACCGATTTGGCCGTTGTCATTGCCGTCGGCCTCGATAAAACAAAAGACGGCAGATATTTGGCCTCGTTTCAAGTCGTCAACCCGGGCAACGTTGCGGGGGCGCTCCAACGAGGAGGCGGAGCGGGCGGCGTGCCCGTCTCCATTTATACGTCGACCGGAGACACGTTGGTCGAGGCAAGCCGGAAAGCCTCGAAAAAGCTGTCGCGCATCCTGTATTACGCTCATACCAACTTGGTGGTCATCGGCGAAGAAGTGGCGCGCCAAGGGTTGAATGGCGTATTCGATGCGATGGAACGGAGCCACCAGTTTCGGACGACAGCGCGGCTGGTTATTGCTCATGGCCACTCAGCGAAAGAGGTGTTAAGCGTATTAACACCGATTGACAAAATTTCCGCCAATCAAATTATTAAGACGTTGGAGTTTTCCGAGATGTCCTGGGGGCAGACAATCAACACTGATGTCTGGTGGGCGATTCGTGGTTTGACATCTTCAGGAAGAAATACAGTCGTGACGGGTGTTGTCATTGAAGGAAACTCACAGCAGGGCAAACGGCAAACAAACGTTCAATCCTCTGTGCCAGATGCTCGCATCAGCTTGGATGGACTGGCGTTATTTAAAAAAGACCGTCTTGTTCGCTGGGTGAACGGCTCAACGGAACGAGGCGTGCTTTGGGTGTTGGATCGAATCAAACAAACGAATATTACGATCCCCTGGAAAGGAAAAAAAGAAGCGATTGGTTATCGAACGATGGGAGTGAAAACGGGGTTAAAAGTGAAATTGAAAAACGGCCAGCCTTCGATTTTGGTTCACATTCAAACAGAAGGGGATATCAGTGAGACGTACGTCCCGATCAATTTGGCTGATTACCGGTTATTGTTTCAATTGGAAAAGGCGATTGGCCGGGATATTGAACGGGAAGTGAAACAGGCGATTGAAACGGCCCAGCATGAAAAAACCGATGTTTTTGGTTTTGGCGAGGCGGTGCATCGCGCCGATCCCCTCTTATGGAAGAGAATCAAAAAAGAGTGGGATGACCGCTATTTCCCTCATCTTCCGGTGACAGTGAAAGTAGAGGCTTCCATTCGGCGCACAGGATTGCGGAATACGCCATACATCAAATAAGCGTTTTCGGCTCAAAAACTTGGATACGGTGGAGTGAGGGGCGATGGAGCGAGATGGAACATAGCAAAATCAATGTGCGCCAGCTGTTTGTCCTGATTGTGTTGTTTGAGCATGGCAGTGCGATGGTCATTCCACTCGGCGTCAGCGCCAAGCAAGATATGTGGATCGCCATTTTGCTCGGTCTGGCGCTTGGGCTGCTGCTGTTTTTGGTTTACGAGCGTTTGTTTCATTATTACCCCGATCAGCCGCTGACTTCCTATGTGACACATATCGTCGGCAAGCCGCTCGGCAAGGTGTTGGCGGTTCTCTATATTACCTATTTTTTCTATATCGCCGCCCGTGTGTTGCGTGACTTTGGCGAACTGTTGCTCACGTTTGCCTATCCGGAAACGCCGCTGTTTGTTTTGAATGTCCTTATGGCTATGACGGTCATGTACAGCGCCTATAAAGGCATCGAAGTATTGGCGCGCACCGGCGAACTGCTTTATACGTTGTTGCAAATACTGGCGGTTGTTGGATTCATCTTAGTTATCGCTTCCGGACTTGTTGATCTCACCCAGCTCCAACCGGTGTTAGAGGAAGGGTGGAAACGGGTGTGGAAAACGGTATTCACGGAAACGTTGTACGTGCCGTTTGGCGAAATGATCGTGTTTACCATGCTGTTTCCATACTTGAATCGTTCGGAAAAAGCGCGGCGGGCCGCCGTTGCCGGGATGGTGTTGACCGGGATCAACCTGGCGATCATTATGGCCGTTAATACGGCCGTCTTGGGAGCTGATGCGGTGTCACGTTCATCGTTTCCGTTGCTCGATACGATCCGCCGCATTCAAGTCGCTCACTTTTTAGAGCGGCTTGATATCTTTTTTATGGTCGCTCTAGTGATCGGGGGGTTTTTCAAAGTCTCCATCTTTTTTTATGCCGGCGTCGTGGGGGTGGCTCATGTATTCGGGTTTTCGAACCACCAGCGGCTTGTTTATCCGTTTGGGGCGATTGTCTTATTGTGGTCCGTGGCGATGGCAAGCAACTATGCGGAGCATATTCATGAAGGATTAAAGATTGTCACGCTCTATCTGCACATCCCGCTGCAAATCATCATTCCGGTGCTCTTGCTTGTGATTGCGGCGATTCGCCGGCGGTTTGGACAATCAGCAAAATAAGAAAAACGGACTAGAAGATTTCTGCGCCAGCGAGCAGGAAAATCAACAAAAGACCGCGAATACCAACAATAATCTGTTCCCAATGGGAACAATGGGCGAAATGTGGTGCTGAACATGCAACCCGAAGGCGGGGTGGAAACAACCCGGCGCCGATGCGCGTGTTTGTTTCGGGAAGCCGGTGTCAGCTAAAAGCGATGGATGTTGATTATAACAAAAAAGGGTTGAACGATGGTGAAGGCGAAAGTACAGGCGATCGATCAGCTAGACGCGGAACAGTTGGGCAGCGGCATGGTGATGACCGACCGTCAACTTTCGATTGTTGCGGTCAGCGAACCGACGCCAAGATGGCTCGGATTTGCCAAACATGAATTAGTCGGGCGGCCGGTCGGCGTTCTGTTTTCAGCTGAGTGGTCGGCCGCGTTGTTAGATGGCATCGCCGAGGCGGTAAAAAAGGACGGATGTTGGCAAGGAGAAGCGCGCCATGTAGCGAAAAGCGGGAAAGCCTATACGAGTTGGATGAACGTCTATCGGCTATCAGGCAGCGAAGGAGAATGGCTCGTTTGGCATTTTGTTGAACAAACCGCTATGCCTCCGGCTGATCGACCGACGCCGTCTGAGTTGCTCGGGGTCATTTACGATTCCGCCCCGTTTGCGGTTGTTCCGGTGGCGGCGGACGGAATTGTGCAAGATTGGGGGCTTAGTGCAGAGCGGCTGTTTGGACGCCGAAAAGAAGAGGCGGTCGGCCGCCCGATATGGTCGCTCTTTCGTTGCGGCGGCCCAACATGGCTTCCGTTTTCTCCCAAAGAGCAGCGATGCGGCGAAGGGATGGTTCAGCGTCCGGACGGCACGTCCGTCAATGTCGCCTATACGATCATTCCCGTGCTTCAGGGGGACGGATATATCGTCCTTGTCGAAGACGAGACGAAGCAAAAGCAAAAAGAGGCGGAGCGGCGGCGCCAAGTCGAGCTGGCCAAAAAAATTCAGCACAACTTGCTGACGCCGCTCATTCAAAACGAGGCGGTGACGATGGATGCCGTCTATATTCCATCCGATGATTTGTCAGGCGATATTTACGCGTGCTATCAAATCGACCTGTACCGCTACGGGGTGATCGTCATCGATGTGATGGGACACGGCATTTCGTCAGCCTTGGTGAGCATGCTGCTTCGCTCGCTTTTGCGCGGGTTGATCGTGCGCGTCATCGACCCGGTCTCGGTGGCGAGCGAACTGGAAAAGCATGTGCAAACGTTGTTTCCTGATGAGGCCAACGATATCCGTCACCTGTTTTCCATGATTTATTTAGTGATTGACACGAAAGAGCGAAAAATTGAATATACGAACGCCGGCCATCCGGCTGGGCTGCTCGTGTTTGACGATGGAAGCGTCCATGAGTTGGACAAAGGCGGTTTGGCGATTGGCAGCCCGTTTTCCTTGCCGTTTGAAAAAGGGGTGATTCATTACGACAAGCGGGCCCGCCTCCTTTTGTATACAGACGGCATTTTAGAGGAGATCGACCCGTCGATTTTGCAAAGCATTGAAAAAATTCGCTTATGTACGCAAATGTGCCGCCATTTGCCGGATAAACGCTTCCTCGAGCGTTTAATCAGCCAAGGTCCGCCGCTCGTCAGCCCTTCCGACGACATTTGCTTATTGTCCATCACGGTTCATGGATAGGAGGGGCGCTTTGTGGTGTGTGAATGGATCGTGCGCTGCCGGGCGGACGAGGAAGCGGTTTTGGTTTGCCATCTCCTTGCGGAGCAGGCTGCTTCGTTGTTTGCTGTCCGTGATGCGGAATTGTTTGTGTTGGCGGTGCATGAAGCGGTCGTCAATGCCGTCAAAGCGGTTCAACGGGCGGGGATGGAGGCGGGGACGATTTCGCTCTCCTTTTTCGTCACAAGCGCTGATGTGGCCGTGGCGGTTGAAGACGAGGGCGGCGGCGTTCCGGCGGACGTGATCGAGCAGCTTGATCAAATGACGCTCTCTGATGTATTGCTCGCCGAATCGGGACGAGGGTTGCTATTCATCCGAGAAATTATGGATGACGTTATGTGGGTTGAGCAAAAGGGCGGCCGTCGGATGCTTGTCATGAAAATGAGTCGGAATGCAACATAACGGGCTTTGGTGCCATGATGCACCCATGTGATCGGAACGAATGCGGGTGGTGGCCGAGGGCAAGGCATGGCTGGTCAACGATAGGGGGATACAATGAAACAGCATCGGTTGTCGTTTGAATTGGAAATGGTTGTAGAACGCGCATACGAATGCATCAAGCTAACTGGACGGCTCGCCTATGATACGCAGCTCGCGGCGGAACAAAAGCTGGCGACGGCGGTGGCTGCTGTCAAGCGCCGCCTTGTCGTTGTCGACGTGAGCGGCCTTCGATTTTTGGACAGTACGGGATTAGCGCTCCTTGTCCGCTTTTTTAAGCAAATCGTCAGCGAAAGCCGCGTCATGGCCATCGTCGTCCGGGATAACGCCGCTATAGAAAAGATTTTGCTGATGGCCAAGCTCGACCGGCTGTTGCCGATCGTTGGCGATGAACAACAGCTGTTGTCCCTTGCACCGCCAAGCTCTTTCGACCATATGAGCCAGGAGGCGCTTTATTCGGCATGGCGTCAGCGTTCGTCATAGACATGGCTCTCATGCCGAATCAACTGGAAGGTTTCACATTTCGCTGGCCCAAAAGCGTGTCGTCTATTTTTCCGACTGCTGAAGGCAAGGTGTGATGGAAGACTGAATAACCCCCTGCTTCACAGACCCATGCATGGGTCTGGAAGCGGTGTTGTTCAGTCACCCGCCAGTCGGGCATCTCGATCGAAACGACTGAACAGACCAGTTGTTCCCCTATTGCCGCCGATGGCCCCCGAGCGATGAGACATTCGTTCGGGGGTTTTGTTCCTCTTGGCCGGGAGCATCCCTGCTTCTGCAAATGCATTCTCATTGTCAAATAAATATTTCGGGTTTAGAATAAAATGATACACAACGATGAACGGCGGCTGGGCCCCGCGATCGGAATGGAGAGGAGAGTGGCGCAGACATGGGGCGGGTGCTGATCTATTTGCGGCCATATGGGAAGTGGATGGCGTTGGCTTGGTTGTTTATGTTGACCGAGCTCATCATCGAGCTTTGGCAGCCGCTGTTGATGGGGAAAATCATCGACGATGGTGTCATGAAACAGGATGTTGCGGCCATTTTCACGTGGGGAGCAGTGATGCTCGGGGCGTCGCTGTTGGCGTTTGCCTCGGGCATCGCCAACTCATTTGCTGCTGCCTACGTCGGTCAGGAGTACGGATTTGCGCTGCGGACGGCGCTGTTTGCCAAAATCCAATCGTTTTCGCTTGCGCGCATCGAGCAGTTGGCGCCGGCCTCGCTCATCACCCGGATGACGAACGATGTGACCCAAGTGCAAAACATGTTGTTTATGAGTTTGCGCATCGCCTTGCGTGCACCGCTTCTGGTCGTCTTTGGCGTCGCGATGGCGTTTGTCGTCCATGCTCGTCTGGCGTTGGTTTTAGCGGTCGCGGTTCCGCTTTCCGCCGCTTTTTTATTGTGGGTTGTGCAAAGGGCAGCGGCGTCCTTTTCCGCCGTCCAACGGGCGCTCGATCGAGTGAATGGCGTGATGCGTGAAAATTTGGCCGGCATGCGCCTCATCAAAGCATGGATGAGAAAAGAATATGAAGAGGAGCGATTTGCGGCGGCGAACAATGCGCTCATGGAGCGGACGATGGGCGTGCTGCGCCTCATCGAGACGATCAGCCCGGTGTTGTTGGTTTTGATGAACACGGCCATTCTCGCTCTGCTGTTTTTCGGCCGCCTGGATGTTGAGTCCGGGACGGCGAGCGCCGGGCAAGTCGTCGCCGTCGTCAACTACGCGACGCGGGCGACGGCGGCGTTGTCGATGTTTACGTTTATTACCATGGCGTTCTCGCGGGCGCGCGCCTCGGCCGCCCGCCTCGCTGAACTGCTTGAGGTGCCGGAAGAGCGAAGCGGGGAGCACAGAGCCGATGAACCGATCGTCCGGCGCGGGGAAATTCGCTTTGAGCACGTTTCGTTCCGCTATCCAGACAGCGAACTTGACGCGCTTTCTGACGTATCGTTTGTCATCCACGCGCAAGAAACGGCGGCTATTTTAGGGGCGACTGGTTCCGGCAAATCGACGCTTCTTCAGCTCATCCCCCGGCTGTATGAACCAGGCGCCGGGCGCGTGTTGATTGATGGCGTCGATGTGCGCGAGTTTTCCGCCGAACAGCTGCGGACGGCGGTGCGCTTTGTCCCGCAGGAAGTGCTGCTGTTTTCAGGGACGGTCGCGGACAATCTCCGCTTTGGCAACATCACTGCGTCGATGGAAGAACTTGTGCAAGCGGCTCGCGATGCACAAATTCATGAAACAATCACTCGGTTTCCGGATGGATACGACGCACGGATCGGTCAAAAGGGCGTCAATTTATCAGGCGGGCAAAAGCAGCGGCTGTCGATCGCCCGCGCCTTGGTGGGGCAACCGCGCGTTTTGCTTTTGGATGACAGCACAAGCGCGCTCGATGCAGAGACGGAAGCAAAGCTGCTCGCAGCGTTGCGGCGGTATGCGTGCACGACGGTGATGGTGACGCAAAAGGTGAGCACAGCGATGGCGGCGGATACCATTTTGCTTTTGGAAGACGGCCGCCTGATCGCGCAAGGAAGCCATGAACAACTGCTGGCGGCAAGCGAACTGTATCGACGCATCGTCGCCACGCAGGAAGGAAAGAAGGGATCGGTGGATGTCACTACGGCATAGCCCGCACGGAGCGCGTGTTGGCGCAAGTCCGCAGCGGGCAAAAAACAGCGTCGGCACCTTGCGGCGGCTCTGGGCATTTATCGCTCCGCAAAAGCGAAAGCTGTTTGCGGCTATGGCCATGGTTGTCGTCAGCTCAGCGCTGGCGCTCGCCGGTCCGTACGTCATCGGCTGGACGGTCGATGTGTACATCGTCGAGCGGAGGACGGACGGTTTTTTAGCGACGCTCGTTTTGCTTCTGGCCATTTATATGGCCCTTGGCGCGGCGACGTTTTGGCAAAACTATTGGATGATCGATGTCGGCCAGCGGACGGTGCATGCGATCAGAGAGCGGTTGTTTCGCCATTTTCATGAGCTGCCGATTTCGTTTTTTGACCGCCGCCAGCAAGGGGAGCTGATGAGCCGGATTACAAACGACATCGACAATATGAGCCAGACATTTAACAGTACTGTTGTCCAGGTCGTCTCGAGCACGTTGACTTTGATGGGCGCTATAGTGGTCATGCTTTCACAGAGTGTGGTGTTGACGATCGTAACGCTTGTTGTCGTGCCGCTGATGTATGTGGGCATGCGCTGGATCACAAACCGGACGCGGGTGCGTTTCCGTGAGCAGCAACGGGCGCTCGGTGAGATGAACGGCTTTATCGAAGAGGTCATTTCCGGACAGAAAGTCGTGAAGCTGTTTTCCCAAGAAGAGCGGATGGAGTCTGAATTGGCGCGCAAAAACGCCGAGCTGAAACAAGCCGGGTTTTGGGCGCAAACGTATTCCGGCTTCATCCCGAAGCTGATGAACTTTTTAAACAACGTAAGCTTCGCCCTCATCGCTGGCGTCGGCGGATGGCTGGCGGCCAAAGGAGCGATATCGGTCGGGACGATCGTCGTGTTTGTCGAATACGCCCGCCAGTTTACCCGACCGCTCAACGATTTGGCCAACCAATGGAACACGTTGCTGTCGGCGTTGGCTGGCGCTGAACGGGTGTTGGAAATTTTGGATTTGCCGAAAGAAGAGGAAGACGAGCGGGAAGCGGTGGCCTTGGACCGGCTTGATGGACGCATTGAGTTTCGTCAAGTCGTCTTTTCTTACGACAAACAGCGCCCGGCGCTCGACGGCGTCACCTTTTCCATCGCCCCAGGGGAGACGGTCGCGCTTGTCGGCCCAACTGGAGCCGGCAAAACGACCGTATTGCAGCTGTTGACCCGCTTTTACGATCCAGATCGAGGAGTGATTTTGATCGACGGGCGCGACAGCCGGACGATCAAGCGGGCGAGTTTGCGCCGGCATATGGCATTTGTGCTTCAAGATACGTTTTTGTTCGCCGGAACGATCCGCGACAACATTCGTTACGGCCGGCTTGAGGCGACCGATGAAGAAGTCGAGGAGGCGGCGCGCCAGGCGAATGCCCACTCCTTTATTATGAAGCTGCCGGACGGCTATGACACCGTTTTGGCCCCAGGAGGCGGCGGAATCAGCCAAGGGCAGCGGCAGCTGTTGGCCATCGCTCGGGCGATGATCGCCGACCCGGCCATTTTGATTTTGGACGAAGCGACGAGCAACATCGATACGGTGACCGAAGTGCGCATTCAAGAAGCGCTCGCGCGGCTCATGAACGGCCGGACGTGCTTGGTCATCGCCCATCGGTTGAACACGATTCAACATGCCGACCGCATCCTTGTGCTCAACGAAGGCAAAGTGATCGAGCAAGGGACGCATGAAGAGCTGTTGGCCGCAAAAGGATTTTATTTCCAGTTGTATCAACGCTATTGGTTGCGCAGTGTGCAGCAGGTATAACTGTATGGTGTTCACGTTTGCGGAGGATTTCAGATGAATGCGTGATCTCCTCCATACGAACTCAAGTGCTCAGGAAAGGAAGAGTGGATGAAAAAAACAATTAAACAAAAATATAAAGATATTTTGTTAGTCATTTCCGCCGCTTTGTGCTTTACGGCCGGGGCCGAGCGGCGAGACGCTTTTGAAACGTTTCGCGCCAGCTTGCGGATAAGGCCGGATGGCTGGCGATTTGCTTCATGGCAGCAACATTGTCGCGCTCATGATAGTAAATGTGATTGATATACGCGATGGACAGCGCCCCTACGCCCCGTTCGACGAGAACGAGCGACGCGCCCGGCTCTACGACGCCTTCTTGCAAGACGCGGAAATAAAACCCGCTTTTTCCTGTCTGGCAGACGGCTTTCGGCAAATCGGGCAGCTGATGTTTGAACGCCAATTTGGAGCACGGCTGGCGCGGTTGCGACACTTGCACGAGCACCGTGCCGGCGGCATATATGTCGCCAAGACATACATCGTCTTCCGTCAACCCGAGAAGCGTCCAGTTTTCGCCAAACGCCCCCGCCGTAAATGGGCGGCCGTATCGCTCTTCCCAATAGACGAAATGCTCGGACGGATAGGCGCAAATCGCTTTATCTTCTCCTCCGTGATGGACGAGGTCGGCTTGTCCATCTCCAGCCAAGTTGAGCTTGCCGACAGCGACCGGCCCGGCGACCGGCGTTTTGTGAATGCCGGTCACTAGCCGCTCGCCATTTACCTCTATTGTTTTCGGCTTTCCGACATTAATTGAAACAATTTGCATTGGTTCACCCCCATACCGCCTCGGCGATGAGCCGGAAGCTTGCGAGTTTATCCTCGAAGTCGTATGTAATCGTCACGAGCATGATTTCCTCTGTTTCATACGTTTCGCTCAGCCGATACAGCTTGTCTTTGACGCGCGTCGGACTGCCGACGATCATCCGCCGCCGGTTGTCTTCCACCCGTTTGCGCTCATACGGGCTGTACGGATACGCAGCCGCTTTTTCCGGGCTTGGCGTGCCGTTCAGCGCCATCCCTTGCTCGATCATAAGAAGCGACAGATCAAGGCTGCCGGCGATCCATTCCGCTTTTTCATCCGTTTCGGCGCAAATTGCAAACACCGCGACCATTCCGCGCGGCTCGGCTAAATACGGCGATGGAACAAACCGGTCGCGGTACAGCCGCATATAATGTTCGCCGCCTTCCCCGTTGATAAACTGGGCGAACACGTACGGCAGCCCTTTATCGGCTGCCAGCTTCGCCGTTTCCGAACTGGAGCCGAGCAGCCATAGTTCCGGCGGGGACTGCACGATCGGCGTCGCCTTGACGCCATACAGCGGGTGAACCGGCGGCAAGGCGTCATACAAATAGCCGAGCAAGTCGTCAATTTGCTCCGGGTAGCGGTCGACGGACCGTCGTCTGTCGCCTTGCAGCGCGATCGTCGCCCGGGGCATGCCGCCGGGTGCCCGCCCGATGCCGAGATCGACGCGGCCGGGATGAAGGCCGGCAAGCACATGGAAGTTTTCCGCCACCTTGTACGGGCTGTAATGCGGCAGCATCACGCCGCCCGAGCCGATGCGGATCGTCGCTGTTTTCGCCCCGATATGGCCGAGCAGCACTTCCGGCGACGAACCGGCAAGGCTGTTCGTATCGTGGTGTTCCGACACCCAAAACCGCTTATAGCCGAGCTGCTCAACATGCTGGGCGAGCTTGACGGTGTTCTCGAGCGCTTCTTCCGCTGTCATGCCTTCCGCGATCGGCGACTGATCGAGGACGCTCAGTTGCAGCGCCATTGCGATTCCTCCTTCTTCCGCCGCAGCGGTGGGAAAAATGATTAGTTTCTATTATGCGCTGTTTTGTTTCGATTTGTCCATTCATTTGCCCGCCCGTCCGGCAAAAACCGATCCGCCGCCGGCGGATCGGTCAATCCCGTCAAGATGCACGGCAGTTCACAAGCTGACGGACTGCTTTTGTTCGGCCGCCTGGCGGTCGGGTTTGGGGCCGCGCTTAGGGAAGAAGGAATGAAACAGCTGTTTCATGCTGTCAATGATAAATGAACATCGCTCATACAGCGCTTCTTTTAAACTGTCAAGCTGGCGGGTGACTTTGTATTGCGCGGCCTCTTGCGCTTCAAGCCGTTCGATGACCGTCTCGTGGAACACGTGCTGCAGCTCGAGCTGTTCGATCAACTTTTGGTACAGTTTTTCTTGCCCTTCGAGGCGGGCGGCCATTCCTTCGGCGAGCTGCTCGCGTTCGGCCGTCCGCTGTTCGAGCCGGCGCATCGTGTCGCTTTGCACGGTGAGCGCTTCGATGACGGCCTGCTGCGCCGCTTCTTCTTTGGCCAGCTGCTCTTCCCACCGCGATTGCCGCCTTTCCTCCCGCTCCTGCTGGGCGATGACTGACTGCTCGAGGCGTTCGAGCGTTCCGGCCAAGGCGGCTTGCCCCGCCTGTGCTTCCATAAGCAGCCGCTCGATGCGGGCGAGCGCTTCCGCCCACTGCCCGCTTTGCGCTTCCTGTTGCTTTTGCCCGGTTTCGGCCGCTTGCTGAAGCGAGGCAACTATGGCGGCCATTTCTTCGTAATAGTTGGTTTGTGCTGCTTGACCAGCGGTCACTGTTTGTTCGAGCTCAGCCAGCGCCTCGGCAAGCTGCCCGCTTTGCCGCGCCCAGCCGGCAGCAAGCGACTGTTCGAGGCGGGCGAACATGTCCGCCATTTGTTCGCGTTGTTCCGCTTGGTGCTTTTGCCCTTCTTCGATGGCGTCCTCAAGTTGGGCGAGCCGTTCCGCCAACTGATCGAACTGTTGTTTTTGCTGTTCGAGCATTTGTTGCGCGGCGGTGCGGCGATAATAAAACATCGGGTGGGATGCGGGCGGTGCGGCAGCTGGCCCGTACACGCGCGGGGTCATGTGTTTATTCATATAAATCAATGCACAAACGCCTCCTTTCCGTCGTCTATGTGGCATCATATGCCGGGCTGTGCAGTTCGGTTTGGGCGCTGGATTTGTGACACCCGCCTTCCTTTTGATATAATGAAAGAAAATATTGGAGAAAGGGTGTTGTTGATGCCAGCTGTCGAATCGAACATGTTTCCCCTCGGCAAACAAGCGCCGTCGTTTTCCCTCACGAATGTCATCGATGGCAACGTCGTCCGTCTTGAGGATGTGAAATCGGACGTCGCAACCGTCATTATGTTCATTTGCAATCACTGCCCGTTTGTCAAGCATGTCCAGCACGAGCTTGTTCGCCTCGCGAACGATTATATGCCCAAAGGGGTGTCGTTTGTCGCCATCAACTCCAACGATGCGGAACAGTATCCAGAAGATTCACCCGAAAACATGAAAAAGGTGGCGGAAGAGCTCGGCTATCCGTTTCCGTATTTGTACGATGAGACGCAAGAGGTGGCGAAAGCGTACGACGCCGCTTGCACCCCGGACTTTTACATTTTCGACCGGGATCTGAAATGCGTCTACCGCGGCCAGTTGGACGACTCGCGCCCGAATAACGGCATCCCGGTCACTGGGGAGTCGATCCGCGCCGCGCTTGACGCTTTGCTCGAGGGCCGGCCGGTCCCAGAAAAGCAAAAGCCGAGCATCGGCTGCAGCATTAAATGGAAACAAGCACTGTAACAATTTGCTTGACTTTTCATTGTGAAGCGGGTATGATGGAGAAAGCATCATTCGTTCGTTGCGGAATCGCCATCGCCGTGCCGTTGGCTTGCGAGTGCAGCCGGCACGGCGTTTTTGTGGCCGCGATCTACTGAACAAATTCACACTGGCGCCGCCTCGGAGCGGCAAGGATGGATGAGAGGAAGGGCTTCCATTGTTTTTGTTTCCTTTCCTTGAGTTTTCATAATCTATGTTATGTAAACAAAAGGAGAACGAGGAGATGGCGGAAGGGCGATATCGGGTGTTTGTGTATGGCACGCTGCTGACTGGCGAAGAAAACCATGAAGTGGTCGCTCCGTACGTTCGCGCTGTATGCTCAGGGAAAGTAAACGGCCGCTTATACAACGTTGGCCCATACCCTGCGCTTGTGCTTGGAGAAGAGGGGGAAGTGGAAGGGGAGTGGCTGACGGTGACGGAAGAAGGGCTCAAGGCAATGGATGAGCTCGAGGATTACGTTGAAGGGCGGCGCGATAACGAATACGAACGGGTGTGGGTTCGCGACGCGCGTAAACCGATCGAAGGATATGTGTACGTCTATCCGCCGGAAAAAGCGGCCGGCTTGCCGCTTATTCCGTCCGGATCATGGCGGCGGCGTGAGGAGAAAATGTAACATCTAGAAACAGCCTATGAGGAACGGTCATCCTCTGGGCTGTTTATTTTTTACATGAATATGAAAACGATTGCAAAAAATCGTTATAAAAATACAGAAAAATTGCTAAAAAAGTGTTGCCAAACGGCCACTCTTTTTCTATAATAAAAGCATGTTAGAAAAATAAACGTAAGAATGTGAGGTAATGTGACATGTCAAAAACGTTCGTTTCCTCCACCCAAACGGGATTGCTTGAACAAATTAAAGAAACGATCCAACAAAAGAACGTTGAACTTCTTCATTTGCAGTTTGTCGACATCGAAGGGATTTTAAAACATGTAACGGTGACGGCGGAACAGCTTGATGACGTCGTCGAAGGAAAAATCATGTTTGACGGTTCGTCGATCAAAGGATTTTCGCCGATCAACCGCTCCGACTTATACCTTCGTCCGGATTTAAATACGTTTGCCGTGCTGCCGTGGACGGTCGAGGAAGGGTATGCGGAAGCGCGCTTCCTCTGCTCGGTGGCCAACCCGGACGGCACGCTGTTTGAGGGCGATCCGCGCAACGTGTTGAAAAAAACGGTCGAGCGGGCGGCGGAAAAAGGGTATACGATCTCGGTCGGCCCAGAGCTGGAGTTTTTCCTGTTCAAAGCCGATGAAAACGGCAATCCGACGCTCGAGCTCCATGATGGCGGCGGTTATTTCGAACCGTCTCCGAAAGACTTGGGCGAACGCGTTCGCCTTGAAATTTACCGCGCCTTAAAAGCGATGGGCTTTACGATTGAAGCGTCGCACCATGAAGTGGCGGAAGGCCAGCATGAGATCAACTTCAAATATGCCGATGCGCTCGGTGCGGCTGACAATGCGACGACGTACAAATGGGTTGTCAAAACGATTGCCAGCAAGTTCGGCCTCCATGCGACGTTTATGCCAAAACCGGTGTTTGGCATCAACGGTTCAGGCATGCATGTCAACATTTCCCTCTTCAAAGATGGGGAAAATGCGTTCTTTGATCCGAACGATGCGAACCAGTTGTCAGAAACAGCGTACCAATTCATCGCGGGCTTGCTGAAAAACGTAAAACACTTCGCGGCGGTTACGAACCCGCTTGTCAACTCGTACAAACGGCTTGTGCCAGGGTATGAAGCGCCTTGCTACATCGCTTGGTCCGCTTCCAACCGTTCGGCGCTCATCCGCATTCCGGCCAAACGCGGCGTCGCGACGCGCGTTGAGCTCCGTTGCCCGGATCCGTCGGCCAATCCGTATTTGGCGTATGCCATCATCGCTGCCGCTGGCCTTGACGGTGTCGAAAAAGGTTTAACCGCTCCGGCGCCGATTGATGAAGACATCTTCCATATGTCGGAAGAACGACGTGCGGAGCTTGGCATTGACAACTTGCCGGAAAACTTGGGCGAGGCCATCGCTGCGCTAGAAAGCGGAGACATCGGCCGCGCGACGCTTGGCGAGCACGTATTCAACGAATACGTCGCGATGAAAAAAGACGAATGGAACAGCTACCGCACGGCGGTCCACGCTTGGGAAGTCGAGCGGTATCAAGGGAAGTTCTGATCGAAAGCCAGCATTCAAAAGGTGTCCCGTCGCCATATTCGGGGCGCCTTTTTTCTGCAGGCGGCTGTTTGTCTTTATGGACGGCCGCGCGGCGCCTTCCGTCCGTCGGCCGCCAAGCCGTCGGTGTTCGCAACGTCATCTTGCGAGCAGGGACTAAAATAAATGATCGCATTTTTTATTTTTTAAAAATTCATAGTTGACATCTATGAATAATGAGATTTAAATTATAAGTAACGCGCTCAACCATTGCAAACGGAGGGAAACCAATGAAAAAACTGATCGTTTTTGTGTTTGTAGGATTTATCGCCCAGCTGATTGACGGCTCGCTTGGGATGGCGTATGGCGTCACGTCGTCGACGTTGTTATTGACGTTCGGCATTGCTCCGGCCGTCGCCTCGGCGTCCGTTCATTTGGCGGAAGTGGTGACGACGGCGGCATCTGGCGCTTCCCATTGGAAGTTCGGCAACGTCGACCGCCGCATGGCCTTTAGGCTCATCATTCCCGGGTCGGTCGGCGCGTTTGTCGGAGCATGCTTTTTAAGCAACTTGCCGGGAGATTTGATTAAACCATATGTATCCTTGTTTTTGTTGGCGCTTGGCTTTTACATTATTTATCGATTTTTAGTGTTGAACGGCCGCGCGCCGTCGACGCCCGGAAAACAGTGGTCCAATAAGCAGCTCGTCCCTCTCGGATTGGTGGCTGGCTTCCTTGATGCGACCGGCGGTGGAGGATGGGGGCCGATTGCGACGCCGGTGTTGTTGGCCAATAAAAGCATGGAAGCGCGCAAGGTGGTCGGCACCGTCGATACATCCGAATTTGCCGTCGCGCTGTCGGCGACGCTAGGATTCGTCATTTCGCTTGGTTGGGAGCAAGTGAACTGGCACTGGGTGCTGACGCTCATGGCTGGCGGGGTCGTCGCTGCACCGATCGCCGCTTGGCTTGTGCGCAAACTGCCGTCCCATTTGCTTGGAGTGTTGGTCGGCGGGTTGATTATTTTGACGAACGTCCGCACGCTCCTGCACGCTTGGGAGGCGCCTGCGCCGGTGTATCCGACCGTTTATGGCCTCATCGTCATCGGTTGGGCCGCGGCGGTATGGCTGGCGATCCGAAACGGGCGGAAAGGAAAGGCGACTGGCAGGGAGTTGGCGTCGTAAGCATTAGGGGGCGCTTGGCAAACGACAGTGTCTTTCCGTTGGCGGCAGCGTTGGATGCGATCCGGTTGAGCATCAGGGAGTTTGTTCGTGCTGCGGAGGGCAACGGTCGACAGCGCCTGCCCTCAAAAATAGCGCGCGGAGCAGTTGTTGCCCCGTTGACGACAGTTGAAACGAGAAGGCGGCTCTTGCCCTCTGGGCAGGGGCTGCTTTTTTATCATCCCCTGTAGCGGGAAGCCGGTTTCTATGTTAAAATATTCTGCATCATCAACCAAAGGGGGAGAGGGAATATGGCACAGCCGCTTGATCTCGGCCGCCGCATTTCACTCATCGATTTGTATGATTTGCGCATGCCGCAGCGCACCGGTACATATGTGCTTCATGAAGAGAACTTGGCGATCGTGGAAACAGGGCCAAGCCCGTCGGTGCCGCATTTGCTTGCTGGGTTGAAAGCGCTTCATATTGATCCGTCTGATATTCGCTATATCATCGTCACCCATATTCATTTGGATCATGCGGGCGGCGTGGGGTTGCTTCTTCAGCATTGCCCGAATGCGATGGTTGTCGTCCATCCGAAAGGGAAGCGGCATTTGGCTGATCCATCGCGCCTCATCGCTGGAGCGAAGGCGGTGTACGGCGCGCAGTTTGAGTCGCTCTTTGATCCGATTCTTCCGGTGCCAGAAGAGCGATTGATCGTGAAAGAGGACGGGGAAACGTTGGAGTTGAGTGCGGAGCGGACGCTTGTGTTTTATGATACGCCGGGGCATGCGAACCATCACGTTTCGATTTATGATTCGTACAGCCGCGGCGTGTTCACCGGCGATACGATCGGCGTTTTTTATCCGCAGCTGCAAGAAGCGGGGCTTACGTTTTGCCTGCCTTCAACATCTCCGAACCAATTTGATCCCGAGGCCATGAAGCAGTCGGCGGCAAGACTTGAGGAGCTGAGACCGGAACGCATTTATTTTGGCCATTTTGGCATGCTGGATGACCCGCAGGAGGCGTTCCGCCAGCTTCGCGTTTGGCTGCCGAAGTTCGTGGCGGCGGGAAAAGAAGCGGTCGACCGTCATCCGGAAGCGCCGGCTGCCGAGCAGGCGAAAATGGCAGCGCACCGGTTGCGCGGCGAAGTGATGGCGTTTCTTGATGATCATGGCGCTCCATCTTCGTCGTCGGCGCATGCGGCGATCGAGCTTGATTTGCAAGTGTGCGCGATGGGGTTGATCGATTATTGGCAGAAACAACGGTGATCATTCGATTGGCCTGGCCGATTCGGCTGGGTTTCTTTTTTTGACGGGAAAGCGAAAATTGGAAAAACGGGAAAAACTGTTTTTGTGTGTGTTCGGTTTTTAGGCGGATCATTTCGTGAAATCGCGGTGTATATGTTAGAGTGGAAATAAGCGATCCTGATTCCTGTTGGAAAGAGCGTCCATGAGCAAGGGGGAACGGAAGAGTGAAACAGAGGCGGTCCGTCATGCATCACATTGGCGTCGGGTTCATCATCGCATCGTTCGTCGTTTGGGTCATTCCGCCCATCGCGCCATTTTTACCGTTTTCGACTGCGGCCAAAGCGTCGATCGTTGCGGTTGCCATTGTGGCGGCGGAAATCATGTTTTGGATCGGGGCGCTGTTGGTTGGAAAGGAAGCGGCGTCGAAGCTGAAGAAGTATTGGGATCTGAAACATTGGCGAATAAAACGGCGGTTGTCGGATCAAACCAATGATGGCGAACAATGCCAAGACGGATCGCGAGAGATGACAACGATGAAGAAATGAGGTGGTTGCATGCGACGGAGCACAGTTGCGCTTCTCATAGCCGTTGCCGCCCTGTCCGGAGTGCTTTGGCTTGGCGGCCTGGCATTGGCGGTGCAAGACCAGTTTTTTTCGGCCGCCAAGCCGCCGACGAAAGAACAACGGCCGCCGACGGCTGAAACAAGGCAACATGACGAGAAAATGGATATTGTTGCTCTTGGCGATTCGTTGACGAGAGGAACGGGCGATGAAAGCGGAAAAGGGTATGTCGGCTATATGGTCGATGAGCTTCGCCGGCAAACGGACAAACCGATCCGTGTGACGAACTTGGCCATCCGCGGCCTTCGCTCTGACGGACTGCTTCGCCAGCTTGGCCAGCCTGAGATTCAGCGGCAAGTCGCCATGGCGGATCTTATTGTGATGACCATCGGCGGCAACGACTTGTTTCAAGGCGGGGAAGCGTTGAAACTGGATCGAAAGCAGCTGAATGAGGCGAAACGGCGATATGTAGCCAACCTAGACCGCATTTTCGCCGCGCTGCGCCGCTTCAACAGCGAAGCGGTCATTTTTGCGATCGGTTTGTACAACCCGTTTGGCGATTTAGACGATGCCAAACGGACGTCGGCGGTTGTGCGCGATTGGAATTTTGCATCAGCGGAAGTGGCGGCCCGCTATCCGAACATCGTCGCGGTGCCGACGTTTGATTTGTTTGCCCTCCATGTCAACGACTATTTGTACAGCGACCATTTTCATCCAAACGCGGCAGGCTACAAGCGGATTGGAGAGCGCGTCGCCTCGCTCATCACGTTGACGGAGGAGGGTGAGCAATGACCAAACAGGTGACGTTAGCGGTCAAAGAGCTGCGGAAAACGATTCGCGGCAAGGAAATTATTAAAGGCATTTCGTTTGAGTTGCATGAGGGGGAAGTATTCGGTTTTTTAGGGCCGAACGGCGCGGGAAAAACGACGACGATCCGCATGCTCGTCGGGCTCATTCGGCCGACGTCGGGGACGGTGGCGATTTGCGGGTATGATCTTCACCGCCAGTTTACCGACGCGATCCGCCAGATCGGCTGCATCGTCGAAAACCCAGAAATGTATCCGTATTTAACAGGCTGGGAAAACCTTGAACATTTCGCCCGCATGATGCCGGGAATTGGTGCAGATCGGATCATGGAAGTGGCGAAGCTCGTCGGCCTTGAACAGCGCATCCATGACCGAGTGGGCACGTATTCGCTCGGCATGCGGCAGCGGCTCGGCATCGCTCAGGCGCTGCTTGGAAAGCCGAAGGTGCTCATTTTGGACGAGCCGACCAACGGCCTTGACCCGGCCGGCATTCGCGAAATGCGCGCCTTCATCCGCTTTTTGGCGGAAACGGAAGGGTTGAGCGTCCTTGTTTCATCGCATTTGTTAAGTGAAATTCAATTAATGTGCGACCGCGTCGCCATTATGGCGAAAGGACGGCTCTTGGCCGTGGACACGGTTGAGCGGCTGTTAAACCAACAGGCGCGCGTCGTCTGGAAAGCCGCTCCAACGGATCGGGCGCGGGCGCTGTTAGCGGCGGAAACCGAGGTGTTGCGCGCCGATGAAGAGACGATCGTCACGCCATATGAGCCGTCGAGACTAGCCGCTTGGAACGCCAAGCTTGTCCAAGCCGGCGTCTCGGTTTCGGAAATTGAACCGCGGCTGCCGACGCTCGAGGACTTGTTTATCGAGCTGACAGGGGGCGAAACGATTGAGTAAGCTCGTGTATAATGAAATGTTGAAAATCGTCCGCAAAAAGCGGCTATGGGTGATCGCCGCCATCATTGCGGTGCTCGTCGCCTTGTTTACATACGCCCAATACCGCGAGACGGAAGAGTTGAGAAAACGGCTTGGCACGACCGACTGGCGGACGCAGCTGCAGCAGCAAATCGTCGATTTGCAAAACCGCTTGCAGTCGCCGAGCATGTCTGAGGAATGGCGGAAATACTTGCAAATCCGCCTCAAGCAGCAGCAGTACTACTTAGAGCACAACATTAATCCGTCCGCCCCTGGAGCGCCGACGTTTATGCGCACGTTTATCGAAAACGCCATCGACTTGTTTTTGCCGCTTTTAGTGATGGTGGTTGCGGCCGATTTAGTGTCGTCCGAGGCAAGCGCTGGAACGATCAAGCTGCTTCTCGTTCGGCCGGTGAAGCGGTGGAAAATTTTGTTGAGCAAATATATCGCGTTGCTCCTGTCGGTGTCGCTCATTATGCTGATGGCGGCGGTGCTGTCGTATGCCATCTCCGGGCTCGTGTTTGGATATGGCGGCTTCCGTCTGCCGCTATTGACCGGATTTGTCCAGCAAGGAGAGGATCTCAATACAGCGAATGTCCACATGATTCCGCAATGGAAATACATTTTGATCGAGCTCGGGCTGGCAGCGTTTGTGAGCGTTGTCGTCGGCACACTGACGTTTATGTTTTCCGTGCTGCTTAGGAGCACGGCGGCGGTGATGGGCATCATGCTGGCAGCATTGATTTCTGGCGCGATTTTGTCGAACATGGTGTCGTCGTGGCATTCGGCAAAATATTTGTTTATGGTCAATTTGCGGCTGACGGATTACATAAAAGGAGCGGCTCCGCCGATTGAGGGGATGACGCTTGGCTTTTCGATGGCCGTGCTGGCTGTCTGGGGGCTTGCAGGGCTTCTTGTCGCTTTTTTTGTCTTTATGCGGCGAGATGTCTATTGAAAACGGCAGAGCGGCGAAAACCCGAGGGGGTGTTCCCTCGGGTTTTTCAGTGAAAGGGGATGAAATGCCTATCTATTCGGCTGCTTGTCGTGAACGCCGGCGAGTCCAAGCGCGTGATGGCCCCGCAGCAACTGCTCCACGGCCGGCCATTGCTGTTCATCGCAACGGATGAGAAGCACGATATCAGCGCCTGTGCGGCTTTGACGGTGCGTGGATTTTCGGTTTACCCACCATTTGAGCAAAATGCCGATTCCGATGCCTGAAACCGCCCCGATAATCCCCCAAATGATCGGACCCCATGCCAACACATAGCCGTAAATCGCCCCTAGCAGCATCAAGCACGTTCCTAAAATCGCCGCCAAGTCAAGGAAGCTGAACCCGTTGGCGTGATGGAGCGTATCAAGCAGGCGCGGCGGTTCGGCAGAGCGGTTGAGCGGGACTGCAAAAATCTGATGTTCAGCAATCCCTTTTTCTTGAAGCGCTGAAATCGCCAGTTCAACGAATAGGTGGCTCTCGAAAGTGGCAATGACAATCATGAAACGCCTCCCATCAAATCGGCCATGCGAACCGTTTCGGCTGAAAGCGGCGCCGCAAATAGTGGGCTAGTTCTTTTTCAAACAACTTGTTGTATTCGACCGCTGATACGTAAGCATCGTAAAAGATGAACGAATAAATCGATGGCAGATAAAGCGCCCACTGCATATCGATGATCTTCGTTGCACAATCGAATCGGCCCGTCAGCGTGTACGTAATCGCTTCGGGCAAGTGGGCGAAATACGATACCAAAATGGTAAAGGTGAAGATAAACAGGCCGGTGATCACTTTATGGACATACAAATGGCCAAGGCCCGGGGCGAGCACCGACCAGACCAGCGCCAGCCAAGGCTCGCGCTTGTCCAAATAATTAATATCCCATATTCCCATTCGGATGGAAGAGATCGGCGCATCTTCGCGGTCGGCGAGCAAATACAGCTTGTTCATGTCGACTGAGCCGCGGTAGCTGTCCCAAATGCTGTACATGTAGATGGCCACATAAAACATGAGCCATCGTTCGTCAAGAACGGCTTTTGCCTTTTCAAAATCGCCAAGCAGCGAGTATAATATACCTGTATTGATATGGGCTTTTGTGTTGATAAACAGCTCCCAGAGGATTAACATAAAGGCCGTGGCGTAGCGTTGCTGCATCAAATTGCCGAAACCCGGAAACGAAAAGGAAAAAAAGGCGACGACAAGCGGATGACGCAAATGGAAATGGGTGGTTGTCAATTGCGACAAATGCGCCCGTTTGCGCCGCGCCGGCGGAATGAGTTTCACAAAGCGCCCCCTTTCCTTTACAGATTCGCGAACGAGAAAGCCCACGCTCTTTAGGCGTGGGATGAAAGTGAGTCGTTTTCTTCATATGGAAATGGCATCCTGTCATTGTTGCAAGGAGGTGAATCCATGCCGACCATCACACTAAAGCTGGAGCTGCACAACCCAACGAAAGTCAAACAGGACATGTACGAACGGATGACAGAAGTGAATACCTCGTTTGCCAATTGGCTGTTGAATCATCCCAAGCTGAATCAAGCGACGAGCAAATTATTTAAAGAGTTTTCGTCGCAGCGGTTTCCTTCCGCCGTCGTGAATCAGACGATTCGAGAAGTGAAGTCTCAAAAGAAAAGCCAAAAGGCAAAGAAGTTTCGAACATTCTGGTGCTGCTTTAACAATCAAAACGTGAAGGTGGAAAAGAAAGGAGCGTTCTACACGGTTTCCTTCCCCACACTGGAGAAGCGAATTGGCGTGCCAGTGGTTGCGCGCCCCTACCAAGAAGCGTGGCTGAAGCGGCTGCTCGATGGAACCGTCAAACAAGGGGCCGCCAAACTCTACAAAAAGCGAACGAAATGGTATTTGGCGATCGCGATCACCTTTGAAGTCAAGCCGCGGCACGAAACAAAGGTGATGGGGGTTGACCTTGGGCTTCGCTATCTCGCCGTGGCCAGCGTGGGAACGAAATCGTTGTTTTTCAAAGGGAACCAATGCGCTTTTGTGCGCCGACGCTATGCGGCTTTGCGGCGAACGTTGGGCAAAGAGAAGAAGCTTCATATGATTCGCAAAATCGGCCGTAAAGAATCCCGCTGGATGAAGGACCAAAATCACAAAATCAGCCGTCAAATCGTGAATGTTGCGCTCGCCAACGGTGTTGGCGTGATTCGGATGGAAGCGTTGACGGGGATTCGGAAACGGGCCAAATTGGCCAAAGAAGCGGGGCGAAGCCTTCATTCATGGGCGTTTCATCAACTGCAAACGATGATCGCCTATAAAGCGGAAATGGCGGGCATTCGGGTGGAGTGGGTGGATCCAACCTACACGAGCCAAACGTGTAAATGTGGTTATCGAGAGAAAGCGAACCGAAACGGCATCCACTTCCGATGCCAAAGGTGTGGATACACCCTCCACGCCGACTTGAATGGCGCCATCAACATCGCCAAAGCGATTTCGGGCTTTGTCGCCTAACCTAGCGCACTGGTCACAGGTGCGCCGCCCATGGGGGTACATCCTAACCCGATGGGACGGGGTGATGACACACCCCTGAACTTGGGCGTTGTCTGAACCAGAAATGGATGAGGACGCAAACGACCCAAGAATCCCACGCCCTTTAGGCGTGTGGAGTGTCAAACGGTTGCTGTGTTTTTAGTATAGGAAAAAAGGAGCGGCAGCTATGCAGGTCGTTTCAGAAAAAAGATAAATTTTCATCCGTTATGGCGAAAAAAAGATAAAAAAACTATTGACTTTCCTTTGAGGTTCATATAGAATATAAATTGTCGCAAGGTAAACCAGCTTATGTCGGGAAGTAGCTCAGCTTGGTAGAGCACACGGTTCGGGTCCGTGAGGTCGCAGGTTCAAATCCTGTCTTCCCGATCATTAATTTGGGGCCTTAGCTCAGCTGGGAGAGCGCCTGCCCCGCACGCAGGAGGTCATCGGTTCGAATCCGATAGGCTCCATTTTCATACGGAGGAATACCCAAGTCTGGCTGAAGGGGGCGGTTTCGAAAACCGCTAGGGGTGTCACAGCCCGCGGGGGTTCGAATCCCTCTTCCTCCATTTCTAATATCCGATCCTGTCAAATTGTAAATCATGAAACCCTTGATACGACTGCGTTGGCAGTCGTTTTTCATTTTTTGGGAATCCTTTTGACTTTTCTTCAAATCCTTTAACATGTTCAGCGTCTTATCATCAATCGTAATCGTTCGTTTCGAATCGAAAACACCGTCTCGATGGCATCTTTTTTTGAATTTATGTATATACTATGTATATACGAAATGAAAGGAGAGAGGTATAATGGAATTAAACAAACAGAAAGGAGTGTCAATCATGACAATAACCGTTCAAAAATGGGGAAACAGCCTTGCGGTTCGTATCCCAAGCGTGATTGCTGAACGTTTAGCGCTTCATCAAGGATCAGAAGTGGAGATGATCGTTGAGAACCAAGCGATCAAGTTGATCCCGAAAAAGAAAAAGCCGACATTGGAGGAACTTTTGGCTAAAATCACGCCGGAAAATCGCCATGCTGAAATTGATTTTGGAACAGAAGGGAATGAATTGTTCTGATGCAAGCGCCGGATCGCGGGGATCTTGTTTACGTCAATTTCAATCCGCAAGCAGGGCATGAGCAGGCAGGAAAAAGGCCCGGCATCGTTCTATCACCAAAGCGGTTCAATCAATTGACAGGGTTTGCGGTGCTTTGCCCGATCACCCGGCAACAAAAAGGATATCCATTTGAAGTGGAATTGCCATCAGGCTTGGCCGTTGAAGGCGTGATTTTAACCGATCAGGTCAAAAGTTTAGATTGGCGCGCCCGACAGCTTCAAATAGTAGGACGGGCGCCCAATGAAGTTGTTTCGGATTGCTTGGATCTGATTCATACTTTTCTTTCGTGAAAGGCCATTTATGTTGGCCTTTTGTTCACTTTTAGCATACTTTTTGCGTACATTTTTGCCCTTCACGCTCCTTGAGGCGGGAGACTTCCTTCGGATATTTTGTGAAAAAGGCAGAATTGAGCAACGAAAAGAAGGCGGATCGTCCCGCTTTTTTGCATGGATTGACACACTGGAGATTATTTTGCACAAATTTTGCACGTGATGAACGAGCATGTCCATTCATCCTTGAAATATCAATCGTTTTATGGTGGGATTGGAATCCCTCTTCCAACGTCCACCTGCCGAGTGCCGGCAGGTTTTTTGTTTTTTGCGAGCGGTATGGCCGCCATTTTTCAGGCGGATGGCTTGCCTGTTTTTCGTTGAATCCGGTACGATGAAGGGGGGAGCGGTTTGCCGATTGAGCTGCACTCCTTCCGGCAACGGCCGGGATTGCGCAACATAAGGGAGGAGAGGTTATGGCGATTCAACGCCGCATTCGTCGCGTGAAAACCGTGCAAATGACGACCAACAGCCCCATTCATCAGAGCGGTTCGGTGCTTGAGCCCGGGAACTGGCAAGAGTATGATCCGTTTTTGTTGCTGATGGAAGACATTTTTGAGCGAGGAACGTTTGACGTCCATCCGCACCGCGGCATTGAGACGGTCACGTATGTGATCAGCGGCGAGCTTGAACATTTCGACAGCAAAGCCGGCCACAGCACGCTCGGCCCCGGGGATGTGCAATGGATGACGGCCGGCCGCGGCGTCGTCCATAAGGAAGATCCGGCGCCCGGTTCGACGGTGCACAGCTTGCAACTTTGGGTCAACTTGCCGAGCGCGTACAAAATGACCGAGCCGCGCTACCAAAACTTGCGCTCCAAAGACATGCCCGTGCGCAAGGAAGAGGGAGCGACGATCCGGGTCTTTTCCGGGTCATCGAAAGGCGTCAAAGCGCCGACGAAAAACATCGTTCCCGTCACGATGGTGGAAATGATTGTCGAACCGGGAACAACGGTCGTGCAAGATTTGCCGGGGCATTACAATGGGTTTTTGTACATTCTTGAGGGGAGTGGCGTGTTCGGTGCCGACAACATCGAAGGAAAAGCCGGGCAAGCGCTGTTTTTCAGCCGCCACAACCGCGGCGAGGAAACGGAGCTAAACGTGACCGCCCGCGAAAAACTCCGCCTTCTTCTTTATGCCGGCGAGCCGGTGAACGAACCGGTCGTCGCCTACGGGCCGTTCGTCATGAACACGCCGGAACAAATCCGCGAGGCGATTCGCGATTACCAGGAAGGGCGGTTTGGGCGATAATGGAAGGGAAAGAGCCGATTCGTTGTATGGCTCTTTCTTTTTTGTTATCATGTTCACAAAAAGAAGCCGTTGGGCTGTTCAAGGAGGACATAGTCATGAACCAAGTCATCGAAACGATTCTCCAGCACCGTTCGATCCGCCGGTTTGAAGACCGGCCGCTCACGGATGAACAAATCCGCACGATCGTCGAATGCGCCCAGGCGGCATCGACTTCAAGCTATGTTCAAGCGTACTCGATCATCGGGGTGAAAGATCCGGAGAAAAAACGGAAGCTCGCCGAGCTGGCGGGAAATCAATCCTATGTCGAGCATAACGGCCATTTCTTTGTCTTTTGCGCTGATTTTCACCGCCATGAGCTCATTGGCGAGCTAGAAGGAAAAGACGTGCTTCCATCGCTTGAGAGTACGGAAAAGTTTATGGTCGCGCTGATTGACACGGCGCTTGCGGCGCAAAATGCCGCCATTGCCGCGGAGTCGATGGGGCTTGGCATTTGCTATATCGGCGGGCTTCGCAACAACTTGCCGGAAGTATGTGCGCTGCTAAATGTGCCGAAGCGGGTCATTCCGCTGTTTGGGCTTGCCGTCGGCTATCCTGCACAAACGCCGGATCCAAAGCCGCGGTTGCCGTTTGAACACGTTTATCACGAGGACGAATACGACCAAGACCGGGCGCGATTCATCGCGCAGTTGCAGCGCTACAATGAAACCGTTTCCGCCTATTATGAACAACGGACAAACGGCCGCCGCCGCGACACATGGACCGGGCAGATGGCCGATACGCTCAGCCGCCAAGTCCGGATGTACATGAAGGAGTTTGTGGAAGGGAAAGGGTTCAATTTACGGTAGCCTCTCTTCGTTCGGAAGAGGGGTTTTTCTTGCAGGCGATTCCATTTGTGAGAAAACTATGCCAGCCCGTTGGACATTGGTTTTGGTGATTGATTTTGTCTGGAGTTTCAGCTATACGTTATGGCCTCGAAAAGAACCGAAGGCGAGACTGGTAAAACCAAGAGGTTCGTAGGAAAGGAGAGAACGAGGATGGACCAAATCCGGCAACTGGCGCAATGGATCAAAGAGGCGAATACGATCGCCGTCCTGACCGGGGCGGGGATGAGCACGGAATCCGGCATTCCTGATTTTCGCAGCGAAAACGGCCTTTACGCCCAAGAGGACAATGTCGAATATTATTTGTCAGAGTATTATTACAAAAAAGATCCGGTTGATTTTTGGCGTCGATTCAAGCGGATGTTTTCATTAAAAATGATGGGCGGCTTTGCCCCGAATGACGGGCATCGGTTTCTCCGCTGGCTTGAGGAGATGGGCAAGACGGTGACGATTTTGACGCAAAATATTGACGGGCTGCATACGAAAGCAGGAAGCACGAATGTCATTGAGCTGCACGGCACGCTGCAGACGGCGACATGCCCGTCATGCGGCAACAAGTATGATCTGTCGTTTATCAACCGTCACGAGGTGCCGCGCTGTGAAAAGTGCCAGACGATTGTCAAACCGGATGTCGTTTTGTTTGGCGGGCTCGTGCCGCGCATGGAAGAAGCGTTTGCTGCGGCGGCCGCCAGCGACTTGCTTCTGGCGATGGGAACAAGTTTGGAAGTGGCGCCCGTGAATCAAATCCCGTTTTATGTCGCCGCCGAATCGCCGGCAACAAGGAAAGTATTGATCAACAAAACAGCGACAAGAATGGACGGGATGTTTGACCTTGTCATTTATGGCGGAATCGGGAAAACGGTCGCTAGCGTGCGCAAGCAAATACAGGCGGAATAGATCGATAGATTCCATGCCAACGGGAGAACGCATATGGCGTTTTCCCGTTGGACGAAAATCAAAAAAGGTATTGTACTTTTCAGAACATTCGAATATAATAAAGATAACATACCAACCGGTTGGTATTTTGATGAGTGGAGTCGAGCATAAAGGCGTAACGGAAAAGGGAGGGGACCATCATGTATTTGCGCTTAACGGACGAGCAGCGCATGGTGCAAAAAGCGATCCGCAAGTTTGTCGAAAAAGAATTGATGCCGCTCGAAAATGAAGTATTGCGCAATGAGCGCGAAGGGAAGCCTGGGCTCCCGCCCGAAAAATTAAAAGAGCTGCAGCTCAAAGCGAAGGAAGCGGGGTTTTGGGGGATCAACACGCCGGAGGAATACGGCGGCGCGAATTTGGGCCATGTCATGCAGGCGATTGTGTTGATGGAAGTGTCGAAAACGCTTGTTCCGTTCCAGTTTGGCGGATCGGCGGACAACATTTTGTATTACGCGAATGAAGAGCAAAAGAAAAAATATTTGATCCCGACGATCAACGGCGAGAAAAAATCGTGCTTTGCCATGACCGAGCCGGGAGCAGGATCAGATACGCGCAACATTAAAATGACGGCGGTGAAAGACGGCGACGAGTGGGTGTTAAACGGGGAGAAGACATTCATTACCGGCGGCAACGACGCCGATTTTGTCATGGTGATCGCCATCACCGACAAAGAGCGTCACCAAGCTTCGAACGGGCGTGAAGGGGTGACGTGTTTTATCGTCGACCGCGAGATGGGCTGGCGTTCGGAACCGATACATACGATGGGACCTTCCACTCCAGCCAGCTTAATTTTCGAAAACGTGCGCGTGCCGGAAGAAAACATTTTAGGCGAGCTGCATCACGGCTATAAGCTTGGGCTTGAGTGGATCGGCTACGCCCGCTGGGTCGTAGGCGCCCGTGCGGTCGGAGCGGCCGAGCGGCTTTTGCAAATGGCCATTGACTATGCGAAGGAGCGTGTCACATTCGGCAAACCGATCGCCGAGCGGCAGGCGATCCAATGGATGATTGCCGATTCGGCGGTAGAAATCGAAGCGGCGAAATGGCTTGTGTTAAACGCGGCCTTTACGCTTGACCAAGGGGAGGACAACCGCCATTTAGCCTCGATGGCGAAACTGTTTGGCGCGAACATGGGCAACCGCGTCGTCGACCGCGTCATGCAAATCCACGGCGGCATGGGCTACACGAAAGAAATGCCGATCGAGCGCTGGTATCGTGAAGCGAGATTGTGGCGCATTTACGACGGCACGGATGAAATTCAGCGCCTCATTATCGCCCGCAATTTGATCAAAGGGCACGTCAAGCTTGGACAGTTCATCTAAAAAAATGAAAGCGTTATCGAAAGGGAGGAGAACACGATGAGCCAACGGTTTGCAGGAAGAGTGGCGTTTGTGACCGGAGGAAGCCGCGGCATTGGCAAGGCGATTGTCACCCGCTTCGCGGAAGAAGGAGCGAAAGTGGCGTTCATTGATTTAAACGCAGAAGCCCTTGAAGCGACGGCTGCGGAGCTGCGGGAAAAAGGGTATGACGTTTACGCCAAGGTGGCGAGCGTCACCGACCGCGAACAAGTAGAAGCGACGATCCAAGAAGTGGTCGATCGGTTCGGTTCGCTCGATATTCTCGTCAACAACGCCGGCGTCATCCGCGACAATTTGCTGTTTAAAATGACCGATGACGACTGGCAAACGGTGATGGACGTCCATTTAAAAGGCGCGTTTTACTGCGCCCGCGCCGCGCAAAAATATATGGTCGAAAAAGGGTACGGGCGCATCATCAACATTTCGTCGACATCCGCGCTCGGCAACCGCGGCCAGGCGAACTATTCGGCGGCGAAAGCCGGCATCCAAGGATTTACGAAAACGCTGGCGATTGAGCTTGGCAAATTCGGCATCACGACGAATGCCGTCGCCCCTGGGTTTATTGAAACCGATATGACGAAAGCGACGGCCGAGCGGCTTGGCATTTCGTTTGAGCAGCTCATCCAAGCGAGCGTCGCCAACATCCCGGTCGGGCGCAGCGGCCGTCCGGAAGACATCGCTCATGCGGTCGCCTTTTTCGCCGATGAGCGGTCGTCGTTTGTCAACGGCCAAGTGCTGTATGTCGCCGGCGGTCCGAAATGCTGAAAACGAGGAGGACGGGGCATGTACCAACATGACATCGGGAAACGGTCAGCGAAAGTGAAAAATGTCGTTGAGCGCGGAGCGGTGAAAAAGTTTGCGGAGGCGATCGGCGATCCGAACCCGATTTATTGGGACGAAGAGACGGGGAAACGGTCGCGCTACGGGCGCAACATTGTGCCGCCGACGTTTCCGCGCGTGTTTGACTACGGCGTCATTGAAGGGCTGAAATTGCCGTCCAAAGGGCTCATCCATGGCGAACAGCACTTCCATTATGAGCGCCCGTTGTTTGTCGGTGAAGAGCTGTATTGCTATGCGGAAGTGAAAGATTATTACGAAAAACAAAGCAGCATGGGCCTGCTCGGCTTTTTGGTCATCGCCAACAACGGCGAGGACGCTGACGGAAATCTCATTTTCACTTCCACCTCGACGATCATGATCAACGAGGCGGTTAGAAAGGCGATGAGCGTATGACGAGCATCCGCAAATGGCAAGTCGGAGAGTCGCTTCCCGAAGTAACGCTCGCACCGGTGTCCCGGCTCGATTTAATCAAATACGCCGGCGCATCAGGCGACTACAACCCGATTCATACGATCGATGAAGAGGCGAAAAAAGCCGGCCTGCCGGGCATTATCGCCCACGGCATGTGGACGATGGGCAACCTCGCAAAGCTGTTTACGCCGTACTACGAAGAAGGATTTGTCCAAGACTATTTCGTCCGCTTCCAGTCGATGGTGTTTTTGAACGATGTCATCACCTTAAAAGCAACGGTGAAGGAAAAAGACGAGAAAGCGATCCGCTTTGCCGTCGCCGCCGTCAACCAGCATGGAAAAGAAGTCATTAAGGGCGAAGCCGTGTTTTCTCTGTATGAATGAAGCAAGGCAGCGAGCCCGGTAACATCGAGAACGCCCAGTTGCCGGGTTTCGTACTACAAAGGGGATGAGGAGGAGTCAGGATGAGACGGGATGCCGTCATTGTGTCTGCTGTACGAACGGCCATCGCCCGCCAAGGCGGTGCTTTGGCGACGATGCCGGCGCATATTTACGGCGCGGAAGTGATCAAAGAAGCGATGCGGCGGGCGAATATTGGTCCGGAGCATGTCGATGATGTCATTATGGGCAACGTCCTAAGCGGCGGCGGCAATATCGCCCGGCTGACCGCGCTGCAAACCGGATTGTCGCTCGAGCTGACGGGAGTGACGGTGGACCGGCAGTGCGGTTCGGGCATTAACGCCGTCAATTTAGCGGCGCAAGCCATTTGGGCCGGCGACGGAGATGTGTATATTGCCGGCGGCGTGGAAAGCATGAGCCGCGCGCCGTATTTGATGGACCGCCCGGAAAAACCGTACAGCTCGACGCCGCCAAGCTTCCGCAAATCGCAGCTATCGCCGAAAGAAATCGGCGACCCGCCGATGGGCATCACGGCGGAAAACTTGGCCAAAAAGTACGGCATCAGCCGTGAAGAACAAGACGCATTCGCCTTGCGCAGCCAGCAGCGCATGGCGCGCGCCATGCAGGAAGGGCGGTTTGACGAGCAAATCGTGCCCATTGCCGTGCCGGTGAAAAAAGGGGAGCCGTTCATCTTCGATACGGACGAACATCCGCGGCCAAACACAACCATGGAAGCGCTCGCAAAACTGCCGCCGGCGTTTTTGGAAGGCGGCACGGTGACGGCGGGGAATAGTTCAGGGCTCAATGACGCCGCTGCCGCGCTCGTCATCATGTCGCGGGAAAAAGCAGAGGAGCTTGGCTTAAAGCCGCTTGCCGTCATCCGCGCCCATGCGGTCGCCGGAGTGGATCCGAACATCATGGGCATTGGCCCGGTGCCGGCGACAAGAAAAGTGCTTGAAAAGGCGGGGCTGACGCTTGATGAGATGGACATCATTGAAATCAATGAAGCGTTTGCCGCGCAAGTGATCGCCTGCGACCGTGAGCTTGAGATGGATCCCGAAAAAGTGAACATAAACGGCGGCGCCATCGCCCATGGCCATCCGCTCGGCGCGACGGGAGCGATTTTGATCACAAAAGCGGTGTATGAACTGAAGCGCTGCGGAGGGAAATACGCGCTCATTACGGCGTGCATCGGCGGCGGCCAAGGCATCGCGACGATTATTGAGAGAGAATGACGCATTGGAGACCGTGGAGGATGAAAGAAAGATTAAGGGAAGTCGCCATTGAGTTGTTTGAACGCAAAGGATTCAAAGAAACGTCGGTGCAGGAAATCGTCGAAGCGATCGGGGCAACGAAGGGGGCCTTTTACTACTATTACAAAAGCAAAGAGGAGTTGCTATGTGATATTTGCGTTTCCTATCTAGATGATTTGCTTCGGCAGCAAGCCTGCATTGTCCAAGATCCCGAGAAAAGCTGCACGGAGAAATTGCGGGCCATCGTCCATATGGTCATCTGCAATATCCGCACACGGAAGAAAAGCGCCCGCATTTTCTTCCGTGAAATGCGGCATTTGGCGGATGACCATTTGACGGAAATCCGCGCCAAGCGGCGGTTGTTTCGCAAGCGGTATGAACAGCTGGTTCGAGAAGGGATCGCCCGCGGGGAATTCAAGCCGTCGCTTCATGCAGAAATGATTACGTTTGGCCTGCTTGGCATCACCAACTGGAGCTATTATTGGTTCCGGCCTGACGGAGGCATCTCTGAAGAAGAACTGACGGACATTTTCGTTGATTTCATTTTGCACGGCATAAAGGCGCCAAGAGCTGGAGAAAGCGGTCGAAATGAGGCGGAGCCAGGCAATTCGGGCGGCCAGACCGAATGAAAGATCGGCCGCGCTGCTTTGATGGTCTGGCCAAACGGCAAACAAAAAGGGGGGGATCGGGATGGAGCTATTCATCCAGCAGCTGTTAAACGGGCTGACAGTTGGAAGCGTTTACAGCCTTGTCGCGTTAGGTTTGACGCTTGTTTATGGCATTTTGCACATTCCAAACTTTGCCCACGGCGCGTTATATATGATGGGGGGTTATGTCACGCTCACTGCGATGACGAAAGCCGGGCTGCCGTACGGGTTGGCCGTTGTCGTGTCGATGGCCGCGGTCGGGATGCTCGGTGTATTGATGGAACGGCTTGTGTTTTATCCGCTTCGCGACGCACCGCCGCTCCATGACAAAATTGCGGCGATTGGCATTTTGTTGTTTTTGGAGGCATTCGCCCAGTTCGTCTGGGGGGCGGACTACCAGACGATGCCAACCCCATACGGCGACGTTGTCAGCATTTTCGGCTTGACCTTGACGGTTCAACGCATCCTCATCATCGCATCCGCTGTCATCATCATGATCTTGCTTTACCTCTTCTTGAAAAAGACGTTCATCGGGGCTTCCATCATCGCGATGGCGCAAAACCGCGAAGGGGCGAATTTGGTCGGCATTAACACCAATAAAGTCGCCATGCTGACGTTTTTCCTTTCCGGCAGTTTGGCAGCGCTCGCCGCGTCGCTCGCTTCGCCGATCAACCTCGTGTTTCCCGGCATGGGCCATCTTGTCATCTTGAAAGCGTTTGTCATCATCATTCTCGGCGGCATGGGAAGCATTCCAGGCGCCATTGTCGGCGGCTATATTTTGGGATTCAGCGAAAGCTTGGGAGCAACGTATGTGTCGAACGACTACAAAGACATTATCGCTTTTGCCATCCTCGTCATCATTTTAACGGTCAAACCGAACGGACTGTTTGCCAAGGAGGGACATTGATGGCTGTATTCGCCAACCGGCGCTTATGGATCGCCGTTCTTGCGGCGCTGGCGCTTGCCTTTCCGTTGCTTGTCACCAACAGCTATTACTTGCACATGATGACGATCTCTTTCATTTGGATGATCGCTGTTTACGGGCTGAATTTATTTGCTGGCTATACTGGTTATTTGTCGCTTGCCCACGCCGGGTTTTTTGCGATTGGCGCGTATGCGCTTGGCATTTTGACGGTGAAAGCCGGCGTGCCGTTTTGGTTGGCTTTCGTGCTTGCTTGTTTGTTCACCACGTTGCTTGGGGCCGTCATCGGGCTTGTTGCGCTGCGGACGAAAGAGCACTTTTTCGCCATTTATACGCTTTGTGTGGGCTATATTATCTATTTGATCATTGACAAATGGGACAGTTTAACCGGCGGAGTGCGCGGGTTTATCGGCATCCCGGCGCCGGCTGACATCGGTCCGCTCTCGTTTCAAACGCCCGTCGCCCAATATTATTTGGTGTTATGCTTCTTGGTTGCGGTCATCTTCACCATGTACCGCCTTGTCTATTCGTTGACCGGACGGACGTACATCGCCATTCGCAACAGTGAGGAGCTCGCGTTGACGCTTGGCATCTCGACGATGAAAAACAAACTCGCCTCGTTTGTTCTCTCGGTCTTTTTTACATCGCTTGCCGGAGCGCTGTACGCATCGTTCATCCGCTTTCTTGGCCCGGACATTGCGTACGTCAGCGTCATGTTCGACTTTTTAACGTATTTGCTTGTCGGTGGGATTGGCACGCTCGCCGGTCCGGTCGTCGGGACGTTGCTGATTACGTTTCTGTCCCAACAATTGCAGTTTTTGCAAGATTACCGGATGTTGATTTTCGGTCCGGTGCTGACGTTGCTCATCATCTTTTACCCACACGGCATTGCCGGGGGGGTCATCCGTTTGAAAGCAAAGCGTGAAGAAGCGCGCCGTCTCGATCCAGAAGCGAACCGAGTTGCTGCGGAACTGGCCGTCTCGAGCCAAGGACGAGGCGAGCGGCACGCAGAGGAGGGATAACGATGCTTTTGCACGTTGAACGGTTGACGAAGCGGTTTGGCGGGCTTCTGGCGGTCAACGATGTCACCTTTTCCGTCGAGCAAGGGAAGATCAACGCCATCATCGGCCCAAACGGAGCCGGCAAATCGACGTTTTTCAATTTAATCAGCGGCTTGTACCGGCCGACGTCAGGGACGATTACGTTCAAAGGGCGCGATATTACCCGCCTGCCGGCAAACGAACGGGCGAAGCTCGGCATCGCCCGCACGTTTCAAACGACTCACTTGTTTGAACAGGCGACGGTGATCGACAACGTCATCATCGGCCATCGTCTCCGCACGTCATCCAACTTATTTGATGCCATTTTGCGCACGAAACGGCACCGCCGCGAGGAACAGGCATGCAAAGAAAAAGCGATGGAAGTGCTCGACTTTGTCGGTCTAACCCATGTGGCGGATCGGATGGTGGCCAACTTGTCGCAGGAGCAGAAAAAGCGGGCGGCGTTCGCGCTTGCCTTGGCGACCGATCCGGAGCTCGTGCTGCTTGATGAACCGGCAGCCGGCATCAACCCGGATGAAACGGAAGGGCTTGAGGAGTTGATCGTCAAAATGATAGAAGGCGGCCTGACTGTTTGCCTGATTGAGCACAAAATGTCGATGATCATGAAAATTGCCGACCGCATTATGGTGTTGAACTATGGAGAGAAAATTGCAGAAGGAACGCCCGAGGAAGTGCGAAACAACGAGGCGGTCATTCAAGCGTATTTAGGAGGGAGCGCCATTGCTTGAAGTTGCGAACGTATCCGTCCGCTACGGGAGTTTTACGGCCATTCGCGATGTGACGTTTTCCGTCAAGCGAGGGGAGATCGCCGTTTTGCTTGGCGCCAACGGGGCCGGGAAAAGCACATTGTTTCGCACGATCAGCGGGCTGCACAAACCAGTGCAAGGGGAAATCCGCCTCGATGGCGAGCGCATTGATTCGCTGCCTCCTGACCGCATCGTCGGGCGCGGCGTCGTGCAATGCGCGGAAGGGCGCAAACTGTTTCCGCGCATGAGTGTATACGAAAATTTGCTGATGGGCGCTTACGTCCATCGGAAGGACAAAGAAGGCATCCGCCGCTCGATTGAACATGTATACGAACTGTTTCCGATTTTGCGCGACAAGCAAAACGCGCCAGCCGGGTCGTTAAGCGGCGGCCAGCAGCAAATGCTCGCCATCGGACGCGCCTTAATGTCACGTCCTGCGGTGCTCTTGCTTGATGAGCCGTCAATCGGACTCGCCCCGTTGATTGTCGAGCAAATGTTTGCGACGATTAAGCAAATCAATGAGGGAGGAACAACGATTTTGTTGGCGGAACAAAACGCTCATGCGGCGCTGTCGATCGCCCATCAAGGCTATGTGTTTGAAAATGGAACGATCGTTGCCTCAGGGACGGCGGAGGAGCTGCTCGCCAACGACGATGTCCGCAAAGCGTACATTGGTGCATGATAGGCCTCATCCTTGTCCATCAGCGAAAGTAAGGAGAGGAGATGGCACTGAAAGGGGGTGAATAACGGGTGTGCTAAATATTATCTAAATATTCAAAATAATAGATCATCAATAGGGGGGAGTAGAATGAAAAAAAGAAAATGGTCAATCGCCGCTATGATCGCGGCCATCATGATGTTGATGCTTGCGGCGTGCAACAATTCGCCAAGCAGCAATAACGCCAACGGCGGAAACAATAGCGGAGGAGGCAGCGGTGAAACGGGCACGGTCAACATCGGCTACAGCGGCCCGCTGAGCGGCCCGGCCGCCTATTATGGCCAACGGACGTTAAACGGCTTGAAAATGGCGGCCGAGGAAATCAACAACAGCGGCGGCTTTGAGGTGAAAGGAAAGAAATACAAAATTAACCTCGTCCCATTAGATGACAAATATTTGCCAAACGAAACGGCAGCGAACGCCAAACGCCTTGTGCAAGAGCATCATACGCCGATCATTTTCACGCCGCACAGCGGTGGCGTCATGGCGCTGCAAGTGTTCAACCAAACGGACAATTTCATCATCGCGGCGTATACGAGTGAGCCGAAAATTACACAAACGGGCAATAAGCTGACCGTGCGCATTCCGCCGCGCTATGACGGCTACATCCCGACGTTTACCGATTATGCCATGAAGCATTTCGGCAGGAAACTGGCCGCCTTGCCGACGGCGACGCAATACGGGAAAGACTGGACAGAAAAACTGTTGCCGTATTGGGAAAAACAAGGCGGAAAAGTTGTCTACAAATCATCGATTGATTTTACGAAAGACACCGACTTCTTTACGATCGTGACGAATGCATTGAAAGAAAAGCCGGATGTCTTGTTTATCGGTGGACCGTCGGAACCGACGGCAAAAGTGGCGAAACAAGCGCGCGAACTTGGTTTTAAAGGCGGCTTTATCATTATGGATCAGGCGAAACTCGATGAGATGAAACGGGTGACGGGCTCTTATGACATGCTTGAAGGTTCGATCGGCGTCATGCCGCTTGTCGAGTCGGATCAACCCGCGGTTCCAGAGTTTGTGAAAAACTATCGGGCAAAGTTCAATGAAGATCCGGGATCGGAAGCCGCTTACAACTATTTGGCGCTTTACGCTTTCGTCGAGGCGATGAAAGCCGCAGGCACCGTCGATGACCCGCAAGCGATCCGCGAACATATGAACGACGGCTTGAAAAACATTCCAGACGAAAAGAAAGTGTATAACGTCCCAAGCATCGGCGACGATGGCGGATTTGAATCGGAAATCGTCGTGGCTGCGGTGGAAAATGGAAAAATTGTGCCCATTGAGTTAATAAAACAATAATACACCATGCAGACTGACAAGCAGAGGCACCTTATCATCGGGCTTTCAATGGGAATGCTCTTTGCATGAGCCCTGAAGTATGCATCTTCTCAAGGATCCGTAGATGGAGCGGTATATGGATGGAGCAATAGAGAGGCTGTCTGAAAAGGTCATCGCACGACTTTTTCCAGACAGCCTTTTCCGTTTTCGCATTATGACGTTTTTTGATTCGCTATAGACACTGTGGGGACGCCCCTTAGGGTGTCTTTTACCGGGCAGACACGTTCAACGTGTTCAATCAAAGCTTGGACGTTTTTTGGATCGGAAGGAGAGTCGATATCAATATGGTAACGAATTTCTAAGAATCCAGGCCGAACGTCCGCTTTCTCCATAAAGCCATCGGGATCTAAATCTCCTTCTACGTGTACTTGAACTCCTTTCAGTTCGACCCCGTGATGGCTGGCAAACAGAGAAATCAGTACATTGATGCAACCGCCTAGTGCGGCTAGGACCAACTCTACGGGATTCGGCCCCTGATCGGTGCCTCCCAAGGCTGGGGGTTCGTCAATGATGACTTGTTTGCCGTTAATGTCAGCCACCGAGCGTACTCCTTCGCCAGACCATTTGACATCAGAGGAAAAGGTAAGCTTAGGCATGAAAAAAACCTCCTGATAAATAAGAATAATATATAAATTAAGAATAATACATAAATACCTATTTGACAAGTAAGAATTTAAAGAAAACGGAGGTGACGGACAGAAGAATGGATGCGGTAATGATAGGATTGCCGCCTGGAAGCACTGTTTCGGGTTGATCAATTCTTATTGTGTACTTCTTATCATAAAAAAACTATGTTCTAAATAATCAAAGAAAACAAATAGAAAAATTTTCAATAATGCGATAAAATAAAACTGCTCTGCCACATGATGAATCTAATCACAGGAGGGGAGAGACCGACCATGCGGGAAATAGCCCTCGGCCTTGCCGCCTCGTTCTTTTTTGCCGTTACGTTCATATTGAACCGGTCTATGGAGCTAGCTGGCGGAAGTTGGACGTGGAGCTCGTCACTTCGTTTTTTCTTTACGGTTCCGCTGTTGTTTGTCATTCTTCTTGCCCGCCGCAATCTCAGTCCGGTTTGGCGCGACATGAAGAGCCATCCATGGACATGGATCGTCTGGGGGACGGTCGGTTTCGGTCTGTTTTACGCGCCGCTCACGTACGCCGCTGCGTACGGCCCAGGATGGCTTGTAGCCGGCACATGGCAGTGCACGATCGTCGCCGGCGTCCTGCTTAGCCCGCTGTTTACAGAACAAATTGAAACGCAAAACGAAACTGTGTCCGTGCGCCGCCCGATTGAAAAACAGGCGCTCTTCATTTCATTTTTTATTTTGCTCGGCGTCGCGCTCGTTCAGTTCCAGCAAGCAGGCCATCTCACGTGGAAAGAAATCGCGTTGGGGATCTTTCCTGTGCTCATCGCCGCCTTTGCTTACCCGCTGGGCAACCGAAAAATGATCGAGCATTGTGCCGGACGGCTTGACGCGTTTCAACGCGTATTCGGGATGACGATCGCCAGCTTGCCGTTTTGGTTTGTCGTGGCGCTGATTGGATGGGCGACAGCCGGGGTTCCTTCGGCTGGGCAAACGGCGCAGTCGCTCATTGTCGCTATCAGCTCGGGCGTTATCGCGACGACGCTTTTTTTCATCGCCACTGACCGGGCGAAAGGAAATGAGCGGAAGCTGGCTGCTGTTGAAGCGACGCAATCCGGAGAAGTGATTTTTGCTGTTATCGGCGAAGTGCTATTCTTATCCGCTCCACTTCCGAACGGATGGGCGTTTGTCGGTTTGGCGGTCATTGTGGCGGGGATTTGCTGGCATAGTTTTGAGTCTGTGAGAATGGCGAAACGGCCGGTTTCGGCTGTTTCGAAGGCCCAGCCTTCGTATCGGGTGGAGGGAGAGCGGTGAAAACGAGCATCTACGCGCTGCTGGCCTGCCATGCGGCTGTGATTTATCTCTGGATTAGCGACTGGGACGTGCTTATGACGCCCGTGGGTCTTGTCGTATGGGGCGGAGGGGTTGCTGTCAGCCTCACCATCCTTCACTTCCGCCCCCGTATTCATCCCAAGCTGCGGTCTATGCTAACAACGATGACGGCGGCGTCGATGCTTGCCGCCGTCTGTTCATTGATCATCGAATGGGCGGTGCGCTCGATGCCGTAGGAACACTTGGTCAGTCGTTGCGGCCGTCAGCGGCCCGGAAGGCTTCTGGAGCGATCCGGCGGCCGACGGCATACATGATCGGCGCGCCGATGGCCATGACGACCAACTCGCTGATGGCCGTCGTCAGCCATGTGAGCCAAAACGGAAAGCCGAGCGCCAGTTTCAATTCGAAGGCGATAATGGCCATAGTCACAGTAAATGACAGCGTATTGACGGTCATGCGCGCCCAAACGTTTCGGACATACCGCATAGAGACGATCGTGATGAGCAGCGCCAACACCGACTGGCCGACGCCAAATACGAGGTCATACGCGACGATCGGCGAGAAAAACCAGTTGGCGAAAAAGACGCCAAGCACAATGCCGATGGCGTATGTTTTGCGGAACACGACCAAGTGATTCAATATTTCTGACACGCGAAACTGAATATTCGTAAAGCCAAACGGCTGAATGAGCGCCGTCACCGCGATATACACGGCGGCGATCAAGCCATTTGCCGTATGATCCGAATGTTCATAACGTCCTCTCCTCGCATTGATGATAATATGATTGTAGCACGACAAACGAATGAACGAAAGGAAGTGAATCTCGTTGACCTTGACGGATCAACAAGCAACAAGCCGGCGGCGATCGGTTTGGGAAGTCGGAAAAACAGCGCTTCTCCTCGGTTTAACGTCATTTGGTGGTCCGGTCGCTCATCTCGGCTATTTTTACGAAGAGTACGTCAAACGAAAAAAATGGATTGACGAGAAAACGTATGCCGATTTGGTCGCTTTATGCCAATTCCTCCCTGGTCCAGCGAGCAGCCAAGTCGGCATCGGCATCGGATTTATGCGCGCCGGCGTTTGGGGGGCGTTGGCAGCTTGGCTTGGTTTTACGCTGCCGTCAGCGGTCGCCCTCAGCCTGGTTGCTGTTTGGCTGCAACACCATTCTTGGGGTGACGCCGGCTGGATGCACGGCTTGCTGTTGGTGGCCGTGGCGGTCGTGGCACAAGCCGTATGGGAGATGGCGCGCAAATTCGCCTCTAGCCGCCTCGAGGCAACGGTCGCCATCATAGCGGCGGCCGCCGTGCTTCTTGCGCCGGGCGCGTGGAGCCAAGTAGCCGTCATCGCCGCAGCGGGGGGCATTGGCGCTGTTGGATTGCGAAAAAACGTCGCACCTTCTTCGTCTGCGGCAGGCATCCCGCCTTCCATTCGTCGTTCCACCGGTTTGACGTTGCTTTCATTGTTTGCCGTGTTGCTTGTTGCGCTGCCGCTCATTCGCACTTGGATCCATTCACCGCTTTTGGCGCTGTTTGACAGCTTTTACCGCGCTGGGGCGCTCGTGTTTGGCGGCGGTCATGTGGTGTTGCCGCTCTTGGAGGCGGAAGTGGTGCCGCAAGGGTGGGTCACCGCCAATCAGTTTTTAGCCGGCTACAGCGCCGCCCAAGCCGTCCCTGGGCCGCTGTTTACGTTTGCCGCGTATATTGGAATGGCGGCGTTGGGCTGGAAGGGAGCGCTAGTGGCTACCACAGCCATTTTTCTTCCATCCTTTTTGCTCGTTCTTGGCGCGTTTCCGTTTTGGCACTGGCTTCGCCGTCATCCACGCTTCCAAGCGGCGCTTGCCGGCATTAACGCCGCTGTGGTCGGGATTTTGCTTGCGGCGCTGTATGACCCGATCTGGACGAAAGCGGTGAAGGGACCGGCCGATTTGGCGTTTTCCCTTGGGGCTTTTCTTCTTCTTGTTGTGTGGAAGTGGCCAGCATGGGCGGTCGTCCTTGTTTCGTTCGTCGGCGGATGGCTGCGCGCTTGGCTCGGCTGATCGCGCCAAACACCATTCGTTACCGTCCAATGGACAACGGCGCTTTCTGCTTTGCCCCTGCAATGGACGGCAAATGCAAATAGACGTACAGTTCGATCAGCAGCAGCGCCAGCCAAGAAAAATGCTATGAGAAAATGGATGGTTACAATAGCAGGCGGGAGGTCAAACCAGAAAACAAGGGTGTCGAGTGCGATCTGCGCCGCAAGCCAGCCGCCGCCAACCGTCGTGGCGAGCACGATGGCGTCGATCGTCAACCTCGTTTCCTTACTGGCCGGTGTCAGTGTATTAGTGATGAGTTTGATCAAATGGTTTTCGTTTGCATGGACGCAATACCGAGGCGGCAGAAACAAAAGAGCGCCGGCAGGGCGTAGGGCTGTGCGCTGAAAGGAAAGCTCACCGCCTGATCCGCAGGCGTATAAAGGCAAAAGGAGGGGGAGCCGATGAAGTGGGTATGGATGCTGCTCGCTCTAACGGCCGGAATGGCTGCCTCCGTACAGGCAGGAGTGAACGGCGGCCTCGGCAAGCGGGTTGGTGTGTTGGAAGGGGCGTTCGTGTCATTTTTAATCGGAACGATCGTCTTATTTTTAGTGCAGTTGTTTTTCGGAAAAGGAGAATTGCTGGCCATGTTTTCTGTGCCGAAATGGCAGCTGACGGGCGGCATTCTCGGCGCTTTTTATGTGTTTGTCATGGTGCTGATCGTTCCGAAAGTCGGCGTTGCCAATTCATTGGCGGCGGTGATCGCCGGCCAGCTCGTCATGAGCTCGATCATTGATCACTTCGGGTTATTCGGGGGACAGCGCATTCCGTTTGACATGACGCGCCTCGTTGCTATAGCCTGTTTGTTTTTGGCGCTTTGGCTTTTTTTCCGCAAATGAACAACAGGACTGGCCAAGTTGGTTTAGTTTTCCGTGATCCGCTCATACTAACAACAGCATGATCGACTTGAAAGGAAGCGGATCAAAGTGAAACAGGCATGGCGCATTTATATGAGCGATTTGAAACATCTCACGACCAACTGGGCCGCATCCATATTGGCTCTCGGTCTGATCGTTCTTCCATCGCTTTACGCTTGGATCAATGTAGAGGCTTCGATTGACCCTTATGCCCATACAGAGGATTTACCGGTCGGCGTCGTGAACGAAGACCGAGGGGCGGAGTTGACCGGTCACCGGTTTCGCGCCGGCGATGAGATCGTCAAGACCTTAAAAAACAACCACCAGTTGGGATGGCGATTTGTCACGCGGAAAAAAGGAATGGAAGGCGTTCGGAGGGGAGACTACTTTGCGACGATCGTCATTCCGGCTGATTTCTCGGCTAAATTAGCCACTGTAGTGCAGAAACGTCCGAAAAGGGCGGTTATTTACTATTATGAAAACGACAAACGGAACGCCATCGCTCCCAAAATCACGGAGCGCGGAGCAAGTACATTGTCAGCGCGAGTCAGCGATGAGTTTGTGAGGGTGGTCAATACCGCATTGTTTTCCTTGTTCCACCAAGCGGGAGTGACGCTCGAACAGCAGCTTCCCACCATTCGCCGCGTTGAAGCGTTCGTGTTTCGTTTGGAAAACGAATTGCCAACGATTCAACGACAATTGAAAGCCCTAGATCGCGATGTGGGAGAGGCAAGATCACTAGTTCGTACAGGCCGCGAGCTTCTGCCGGCTGCCAAAACAACGGTGCGGCGCGGTTTAGAATGGACAGGCCGCGTTGAGAAGTTGTTCATGCAAGTCAATGATTCATCGCACTTATGGGAAAAGCCGGTGGAAATGGCGGTTCATGCGCTCTATTCCTTTGCAGAGCAGACGCCACAGTCCCTCGATACACCGGAAAAGCAAGCGCGTTGGGCGGCTCTCATCCAACAGGCGGCAACAGACGCGAGCCCATTGGTTCAGCAATTGCGCCGAACGTTGAGAACATGGGAGGGGACGATTGATTCCTCTTCGCTTCAACCTGTGCAACGCACCATCAGCCGTATCGAGCAGACGCTAGCGTCTATTCAAGAAACAGCGGCGCTAGTGAAACAACATCCAACAGGCGTCGAAGGGAAGATCACTCACCTGCGTGAACAAATGGCCTTATTGGACGCACAGGCGCAGCAACTTGATCAAGCATATCGCCAACGGCTGCTGCCTATGCTGCGGGCAAAATGGAATCAAACAGGGGAACAGGTGCGACAAGCGAAACAAACGCTTCTTCGCATGGATCAAGCGTTAAATGAGGCAGAGCAATGGTTGTCAAACACAGATCGTGATTTAGCGGCCGCGCAACAAGCGCTAAAGACCGCACAGGCTCAATATCCATTTCTCTCCCGCCAGGTCCGCGAGCTGGCCGCCTTCCTATCGAAAATCAAAAGAGAAACCAACATCGACGAACTGATTCGCTTGTTGAAACAAGATCCACAGGCGAAAGGCGCCTTTTTGGCCCACCCGATTGACGTCAAAACGTTCCGCCTTTTCCCGCTGCCGAACTATGGTTCAGGCATGAATCCATTTTACACGGTGCTGGCCATATGGGTAGGATGTTTGTTGCTTGTTTCCGTCTTGTCGACCGATCCTTCTTCGTTTTCGGAAGCGAATGAGCGGGAAAGATATGCCGGACGGTTGTTGACCTTTTGGACGCTGAATGCTTTGCAGGCGATGGTCGTGACGGCTGGAGCGGCTTTCATCTTGCCGAATATTTTCGTCCGTGAGCCGGGATGGTTCATGACGTTCGGCCTTTTGTGCAGCTTTGTCTTTATGGCGGTGGTTTTTTCGCTTGTTTCCTTGTTCGGCAATGTGGGAAAAGCGATGGCGATTGTGTTGCTCGTCTTGCAAATTGCCGGAGCGGGAGGCACGTATCCGATTGAGCTGATTCCTCCGTTCTTTCAGCAATTAAACCCTTGGCTGCCGTTTACCTACGCCATTGATGTCATGCGCGAGGCAGTCGGCGGGATCGTATGGGAAAATGTTGAGCATGATGTCAAGCGGCTTCTCTTGTTTGCCGTTTCCGCCCTTTTGGCCGGGCTTGTGTTGAAAGGCCCGTTAAGCCCATGGATGCGCGTGCTGAAAGAGAAAGCCGCCCTAAGCGGGTTGTTTCATTGAAACATTTGCTCTATTTTCTTTTGGAAGCATCTGCTACAATAAGGACGAGAGCGTTGCTTCCTGTTCAATGGCCCCGTAGGATGCATGCTTCTCGTTTTGCGAGATGAGAGAACGAATGGCGGGGAAAAGGGGAGAGAATTGTGTCGATCCGTCGACTGCTTGGTGTTGCATTCCTTTTTTTGGCGATTTCGATGTTTATCGAGCAAATGTGGTGGGTCGGGGGCATTTGCCTCTTGATTGGAATTGGAATGACGGCGAAGTGGAGGAAAAAGAAGCATATATGGTAACGATCGAGAGCGATAAGCTCAGACAGCAAGATGAGCAGTTGATGACAAAAGCGAAACAGTTTATCATGGCCAGCTATCGGGAGCTTGGAAAAAGTGAGCAAGAAATGAGGCGGCGGTTGAACGAAATCCGTTGGGAAGTGGAACAAACCGGCACGTACCGCCATACGTACGAAGAGTTAAGCTATGGGGCGAAGATGGCTTGGCGCCACAGCAACCGCTGCATCGGCCGCTTGTTTTGGCAATCGCTCCATGTCATCGATGCGCGAGAAGCGGTCACCGAGGATGAGGTGTTTTCGTATCTATTCCATCATATTGAGTTTGCGACCAATGGCGGGAAAATCCGGCCGACGATCACGATCTTCCGTCCAAATGGGGAAGTGCGCATTTGGAATCATCAACTGATTCGTTATGCCGGTTATGAAACCGAAGAAGGGATCATCGGCGACTCATCCTCCCTCACGTTCACCCGCGCCTGTGAACAGCTTGGGTGGAAGGGGGAAAAAACGCCTTTTGACGTGTTGCCCTTGGTGATCCAGGTAGGCAGCCAGAAGCCTGTTTGGACACCGATCCCTAAAGAATTGGTGCTTGAGGTGCCAATTGAACATCCGGAGTTTCCGTGGTTTCGCGATCTGCAGTTAAAATGGTACGCGGTCCCGATTATTTCAGATATGTGTCTAGAAATTGGCGGCATTCGCTATATGGCAGCACCGTTTAACGGGTGGTACATGGGTACGGAGATTGGAGCCCGCAATTTTGCCGATGATTATCGCTACAACATGCTTCCGAAAGTGGCCTTTTGTATGGGGCTTGACACTAACTCCAACGCATCATTATGGAAAGACAAGGCGTTGGTCGAATTGAATATCGCGGTTTTGTATTCCTACAAAAAGGCGGGCGTCAGCATCGTGGACCATCATACCGCCGCGCGCCAATTTCAGTTGTTTGAACAGCAAGAGAAAGCAGCCGGCCGCCATGTCACCGGCGATTGGACATGGCTGATTCCGCCTCTTTCTCCGGCAACAACGCACATTTTTCACCGAACTTATGACAACACGACCATGTTGCCCAACTTTTTCTATCAGGACCGTCCATACGAACGACAAAGGGGAGAGGAACAATGACCGTCATCATCCGCATGCGCGATGTGTCATGGGCAAGAGGAGGGCGCATGATTTTGCGTGATATCAACTGGGAGGTGAAAGAAGGCGAGCAATGGGCGATTCTTGGACTAAACGGCTCCGGGAAAACATCGCTTCTCAATATCGTCACCGGCTATCAGTACCCGACGCGCGGTGAGGTGGAAGTATTAGGCTATCGGTTTGGACAGGCGAGTCTGCCGGAGTTGCGCCGGCACATCGGGTTTGTCAGCAGCGCGCTCCTTGATCAATTTCACGACACGCTGCAAACGGAAACGGTTGAAGATGTCATCATCAGCGGCAAGTTTGCGACGATTGGCCTGTACGATGCCGTCACTGAGGACGATCGGTCCAAAGCGCAATCGTTAATCGAGTCTTTCCGCCTCGAAGCTGTCCAAGAAAAGCGGTACGCAACGTTGTCGCAAGGAGAAAAGCGAAAAACATTGATCGCCCGAGCGTTGATGGCGAATCCGAAGCTGCTCATTTTGGACGAGCCGACGGTCGGCCTTGACTTATTGGCCCGCGAAGAAATTTTAGCATTGATCGGACAGATCGTCACTCAGCCGTGCCATCTCTTATACGTCACCCATTATATCGAAGAAATCGTCGACTCCATTACCCATGTCTTGCTTTTGCAAGACGGGCGCATCCTTGCGGCTGGCCAAAAAGAGGAAGTGTTAACCGACGAGCGGCTTTCAGAAGCGTTTCGCCTTCCGATCCGCGTTCATTGGGAAGACGGCCGGCCGTGGGTGTCCGTCCATCGGTAGGGCGGCCGTTGGCAGCCGTTCCTAGGCCGACTGCCTCAACATACCGTGCACCCAAGAAGGTCAACCGCTATTTTTTGATAGACCGCATTGGTCCAGCCGAACCCTTTTTGCGAAGGGTAGCGGCCGATGGTGCGGATGCTCATGTCGACCACATTATATTTTTCGTACATGTTGCCAGTTTCCAAATACACTTTGGTGCAAAGCCGAATCCATCGCCGGGCGATCTCTTGCGCTTCAAGGTCATAGCCGTAGTTTTGCAACCCTTTGATGACAATCCAGTGAAGCGGGGCCCAGCCGTTCGGAAAATCCCATTGAAATCCGGTTTGGACATTGGAGGCAGCCAATCCGCCGGGTTGAAGGAACAAAGGTAAATGCCGGACGACTTTCGCTGCTTGCTGTTTAGAGGCCGCCCGAGCCCATAACGGATAAAAAGCAGCCAACGAATAATAGCAGTGCTGCCGCCCGTTGAGGAAATGAAAATCAAAATACATGCCAAACGACTCGTTCCATAAATATTGATTCATCAAGTCTTTTCGCCGCTTAGCCGCCTGCTCCCATTGTTCCGCTTCGCCGTTTAAAGCTAAAAGGCGGGCAAACGCCGCTAAATCGGTTTCGTACTTATAAAGCAAAGCGTTGAGATCCACCGGAATGAAATAGCCGCATTGCCGGTGAAAACGGCCTGTATAGTCCCAACCGGACTCCGCCTCGACCCTTTCATGCCAAAACGCAGGCGGGATATACATTTCGTCAAAATGGAGATACGCCTCCCCCTTTACCCGCAGCATCGACTCAAGCCGATCGTAATATTTATTGAGGCCGATCTGGGGATGATAGTGAGTGGTTTCGTCCATCCAGACTTCTTTGTATTCGATTTTGGCCCATTCGTAAGCGGAGCGGAGCCACTCTTTGTCTCCGCGCCATACCTCCTCGATCATCGACGTCAATAACGGAGGCTGGGAACGGCTTAAGTGGGCCAGTTCGGAACTGTTTGGAATGATTCCAAACGTTTTCAACTCGTAAAAGAAGTTGTTGACGATGTTGCGGGCGAGTTCGTGCAGCCTTGAAATGTTCAGTCCCAATATAATGAAATAGCTGTCCCAGTAAAAGAGCTGCTGGTACACCCCGCCGGGAACGACGTATGGAAACGGAAGGGAAAACAGTTCTCCTTTGGAGTAAGGCGAGCTTGTTTTGACCAATTGTTCCCACCGTTGGTGAATGGAAGAAAACACATGCTCTACGGCTGGATCCGGGCAAATGGCCGTGATGTCCGGAAGCTCAATCGGCAACGGCTGTCCCTCCATGGGAATGGTCTATATGGCTATGTATATGGCCAAAACGACCCGGTCATGCCGCCAATCGAGTGCACGGCGATGGCAGAGGAAGAAAACGGAAGCCGAGCAACAAGGGCCACCGAACAAGGACGCCCTTGTTGCCACTTTTTCAAAACGCGCGGTCAACCGGCGGAAAATCAATATCATCCGCCGTTTGGCGGCTGTCAGCTGGCGTGACTTCCATGACCGGCGGCCGACCGTTTTCAAAACCGCGGGCGATGTCGCGAATCGGGCTCATTTCATCGGGAACGCCAATTCCCGGGGTATAGCGCGGCAGGCTGGAAGTGGCGCCGCGTTCTTCCCAAGGCTCTCTCATGAATCAACACCTCCATATTCTCAGTATGGCCATTGATGGAGGCCGTATAAATGGAAATCAAATCCTTTCCCGCCAATTTCTTTTGTGGAGCCCTGTCATCTGTTGTAGGCATACTATGGATGACAATATGGGCAACAGGAGGGAAGGAACTCAATGCAGTTCGGGAAAGATGCGATCGAAGCGATTTGGCGCCGCCAGTGCGGAGCGTGGGAGCGGAGCGATGCGGCATGTGTCCAGTCATTTTTGGTGGAATGTTTACAACATGACCTTGATCCGCAAGACGGGCTCAATTGGATCATTGAGCACCGCACCCAGCTTTCTGACGCCGATGCAGTGGTGGACGCGGCACTCCGTTGGGTGAATGAACATACGTCCACTGGCTCCCCGGTGTCAGGAATCGGAGCGGAACAACAAGAGTGAGGCGGCGAACAGGAAAGGGCGGAACGAAGGATGGTATGGGTCATCAAAACAAAACACGAAAATGACCAAGGGGAGACGGTGGGGCTGGAGCTTGAGAGCGAAGATGGCTGGCTTGACGCCAACGTCCGCTGGGACGGATGCATGGAAATTCACTTGTACTTGGTGACGGAGGAAGGCCGCGAACTGAGCGATACGCTCCATACGTGCGATTTGCAGGGGCTGATCGAGCGGTTGCAGTCATTGGATTCCGTGTGTCGATCGTTCTTTTTCCAAATTTCAGGACAGGGGAGCTGATGAAGGCCGAACCGCCGGCAGCGCCGCTGACCTCATCGATGAATGAACGAGGAGCCAAAACCGAGGCTCCTCTTTTTTCCTGAACGGCATGGTGTTCATTGAAGGAAGGAGACGCGTTAGGAGGGGAAGCAGGCTCGATTGCCGTTGGCTTCGTCTTTGTTTGGAAGTGCAGGCTTTTCCGATTAGGGGTATAAAAATGTTTAAAATATTCTAAATGTGATGTATAATAAAAGAAACAACATACTAACCGGTTGGTATATCGTCTGTTGAAAACGGATTCAGAAGCGGATCGAAAGGTGGGAAGATCATGAGGCTAAAAGGAAAAGCGGCGATTGTCACCGGCGGCGCGAGCGGCATCGGCCGGGCGACGGCGATTCGCTTTGCGGAAGAAGGCGCCAAAGTGGCGGTGAGCGACATCAATGAGGAAGGAGGGGAAGAAACGGTCCGCCTGATTCGGGAAAAAGGAGGGGAGGCGATTTTTGTCCAAACGGACGTAGCCGATTCCAAGCAAGTGAGCCGCCTTGTCCAAACGGCGGTTGATGCCTTTGGCGGCCTACATATTCTCTTTAACAATGCCGGCATCGGCCATTCGGAAGTGCGGAGCACCGACTTGTCTGAAGAAGAGTGGGACCGGGTCATCAACGTTAATTTGAAAGGAGTGTTCCTTGGCATCAAATACGCGGTGCCCGTGATGAAGCAATGCGGTGGCGGGGCCATTGTCAACACATCGAGCCTGCTTGGAATCAAAGGGAAAAAGTACGAATCGGCCTACAACGCCTCGAAGGCCGGGGTGATTTTGTTGACGAAAAATGCGGCATTGGAATATGGGAAGTTTAACATTCGCGTCAATGCCATTGCACCGGGGGTCATTGATACGAACATCATCACGCCGTGGAAACAAGATGAGCGCAAATGGCCGATCATTTCGAAAGCGAACGCCCTCGGCCGCATCGGGACGCCAGAGGAAGTGGCGAACGCGGTGTTGTTTTTGGCGTCCGATGAAGCGTCGTTTATCACCGGCGCGACATTGTCGGTCGACGGCGGCGGGCTGACGTTTTAGACGTCGGACGGCTGATACGGGGCAACGGATGAAAACAAAGGTCGCACAAACGAGAGGGGAGAGGAAACGATGCGTTTTGCCAATACCGTCGCTGTGATTACTGGAGGGGGAAGCGGCATTGGCCGGGCGACGGCCGTCCGCCTGGCTCAGGAAGGGGCGACTGTCGTGCTTGTCGGCCGCACAGCCGTCAAACTGGAAGAAACGGTGCAAGACATCACGCGTCTTGGGGTGCCAGGGGTGGCCGATCGGTTTGCGGCCGATGTCACGGACCGCGAACAAGTGCGCGCCTTGGCCGCATACGTCCAAAATCGGTACGGCGACTTGCATGTGCTCGTCAACAATGCCGGCATTTCGACCCATACGAAATGGCTCGAGCTCACCGAACAAGAGTGGGATGATGTGCAGCGCGTCAATATGAAAAGCGTCTTTCTTGTCTCGCAAACGCTCGCTCCGCTGATGATCGAAGGGGCAAAACGCGAGCGCGCCAATCGGGCGATTGTGAACGTAGCGTCATTGTCCGGCCATCAGGCCGGGGCGGAAATTCCGCATTACAGCGCCGCCAAAGCCGGCGTGATTAACTTGACGAAGTCGCTCGCTTTGGAGCTGGCGCCGTATGGCATCCGCGTCAATTCCGTCTCGCCCGGTTTTGTCGAGACGCCGCTTACCGAGCGCGGACTGCAAAACGAGCGGTTTGTGAAAGCCATCGAGCGCAACACCGCCTTAGGCCGGGTGGGAGCGCCGGAAGAGATCGCCAACGTCATTGCGTTTCTTGCCTCTTCGGAAGCGTCGTACATGACCGGCTCTGATGTGTTGGTCGATGGCGGATGGCTCATCAAATGAAACTGAAAAGTCCAAAATGGAAAAGGAGAGGAAAGGAATATGGAAACCTCGCATTTGCTTGTGGAACAATCCGGTTCTGTATTATGGTTGACGCTGAATCGCCCGGAGCGGCTCAATGCCTTCAGCCCGGAGATGATTGCCGGACTGACGGATGAAATCGAACGCGCCGCGGCGGATGATGCCGTCCGCGTCATCGTCTTATCCGGCGCTGGGCGGGCGTTTTGCGCCGGCGGGGATGTGAAAACGATGGGTCAGTCGAGCGCCCCGCAGGCGTATGAGCATATCGGCCGACTCAACCGGCTCATTTTGGCGATGAAATCATGCGAGAAACCGATCATGGCCGCCGTGCACGGCGTGGCGGCCGGAGCTGGGTTCAATTTGGCGCTGGCTTGCGATGTGATCCTCGCGGCCGAAGACAGTCAATTCATTTTGAGCTTTGCGAAAGTTGGCCTTGTCTCGGACGGCGGCGGGTCGTATTGGCTGCCGCGGCTTGTCGGTCCGCATTTGGCGAAACAGTTTTTCTTCACCGCCGATCCGATTTCAGCCCGTCGCCTGTATGAATTGGGCGTCCTAAGCGAGGTCGTCCCAGCTGAGAAACTGCGCGAGGCGACAGAATCGCTCGCCTCGAAGCTGGCGGGTGGGCCCACGAAAGCCATCGGAAAACAAAAACGGCTGATTGAACACGCGCTGACCGCGACACTCGAGGAGATTCTCGAAGAAGAGCGTCTCGTTCAAGGGTTGATGGTGGAAACCGAAGACCATCGCGAAGGGGTGACGGCGTTTAAAGAGAAACGGAGCCCGGTGTTCCAAGGAAAATAAGCGAGTGGCAGTGCCGAAAGAGCGTTGCGCCCTGTTTCTCCATCAGCGGGAGACAGGGCGTATTTTGTTTTCACTTCGCCTCAAATGAAACAGCCCCCCCTTTCCAAATGGGGAAAAGGGGTGGGTTGGTCGGGGAGCGGTGCGATCAAACGTCAAAGCGCCCCTGCTTGATTCCGGATGGGTTCTGCGAGCAACTGATCCACGTCGTCGATCAACTCGTCAACATGGTCATACGGCGCATCCAGCTGCAGCATTTTCCGCAAGATCCTGCGGGCGTTCGAGGATAAGTCAAGTTCTTCTTCCCAGCTTTTTTCCTCGTCACTTATCGGTTCATAGGCAGAATACAATAAAAACAAGGTGAAGTGTCCAAGGGCATAGAAATCGCTTCGTGGATGCGGTTCGCGCCGCAGTCGCTTTTCCACTGGATCGTCATCGCGCACATCCACCGATTCCCCGATGCGGCAGGCCAAGCCGAAGTCGATGACAAACACCGTTCCATTGCGCCAGATGATGTTCGGGATGCGCAAATCGCGGTGGACAATCCCCAAAGTATGCAGGTGGCACACGACCATCAACACGTCGCGCAGCAGCTGGAACGCTGCCTGTTCCGTATACGTGACTCCCCGTTTGAAGATCAAGTCTTCCACGGTTTCTCCTTCGATGTACTCCATCACGAGATGCGGCTGTCCGCGCTCCACAAACCGATCATACAGCCTCGGAATTTGCGGGTGGCGCAAACGGGCAAGCAGATCCGCTTCGCGCTGAAGCAAGCGGCGGCCGTCTTCTCCTTTTGTCCGCCGCGCCTGCTTGACGACGACAAACCGCTTGGTATGGAGGTCGCGCCCTTTATAGGCGATGCCGTAGCTTCCCATCCCAAGCTCTTCGATGATTTCATAGCGGCCCAAAAGCACCTTCCCGCCCCGATGCGGCCGATCAACCCAGCGGGAGACGAACGGATGGCGTTCAAAAAACCGTTTCATCAGCTGCCGAAAAAGCTTGAGAAGAAGCTGCCGCTATGATGTTTCTTTTTGTAGTGATGGTGCCCATACTGGGACGGGTGGTGATGCGAGTGATACGTTGGGTTGTAATAATGGTGGTCGCTGCTGCTGTAATGTTTATGGTAGTGCGACGGATGATGGGGATGGCCGAAAAGGGATTTTAGCCATTTTTTCAACATCGTGATCGCTCCTTTGCGATAGATTTATCTATATATACGAGGCAATGAGAGGGAGGTTTCAGATTCAAAGATGAAAAAGAAACCGCCAGGGGCATGAGCCCCCAGCGCCGTGCAGTAGTCTCATTCCTCTTTTTGGCTCAATGCCTGCTTGAACAGCTCTCCTAAACTGACCCCAAACGATTCGTTCGACGCGCTGTATTTTTTGAGAAGCGCCCGTTCGCTGCCTTTGGCGGCGATGCGTTTGGTCTCGTCCGCTTTTTCGACAATATTGCACGGGCGGCATTGGAAATAAAGTCCTGCCTTTCCTTCATGCATTTCCATGCGCCGGTGGCATTGCGGACAGCGGCGGTTCGACAGTTTCGGGTCGCGCCGGCGGCGGTAGCGGCATTGTAAGTTCGAGCAGACAAGCATCCGTCCGTCTTTCGTTTTCCGCTCTTTTAAAAGCGCGCCGCATTCTGGACACGTCAGATTCGTGAGGTTTGGCGCTTTGTATACCTGCTCGCTTTGCTTAATTTCGGCAACGAGCTGCTGCGTTTGCCGGCGGATGTTGGCCAAAAATTGTTGTGGATTTCCTTTCCCGCGGGCGATCGCCTCCAGCTCCCGCTCCCAGCGGGCGGTCAATTCCGGCGATTTCAGCTCTTCATTGACGAGCTCAATCAGCTGTTTCCCTTTTTTTGTCGGATAAAACCGTCCGTCTTTTCGCTCGACCACTTCGGTTTCAACCAGCCGTTCGATGATGTCCGCTCTTGTCGCCGGCGTGCCGAGCCCGTATTTCTCCATTTGCGCGAGCAAATCAGCTTCCGAATAACGGGCAGGCGGTTCCGTGAACGATTGTTCCAGCTCAAGTTGCACTGATGGGAGCGTCTGGCCTTCCGCGAGATGCAACAACGTTGGTTGGGCCTTGTTGTCTTCTTTGCTGAGAACGGCTTGAAATCCGGCGTTGACAACCGCCGTCTCCTTGGCGACAAACGTTTCGCCGCCGATGTCAAAGACGGCTGTCGTCGTTTCGGATTCATGCGGCGGGTAGAAAAGCGCCAAAAAACGGCGGGCGATGAGATCATACAGCTTGCGCTCATCAGTGGACAGCCTGCTAAGGTTGAGCCGCTCATCCGTTGGAACGATGGCGTGATGATCGGTTACTTTGTCATCGTTAAATACCCGCTTGGCTGCTTTGGCTTTGCCTTTGGCAAGGAGCGGAGCGATGACGTCCTCATAACCGGATTTCATCGCCAACAACCGCTCGGTCATCGTCGCTTCCATATCGCTTGGCAAATAACGCGAATCGGTGCGCGGGTACGTGACAAGCTTGTGTTGTTCGTACAGTCGCTGCAACACCGAGAGCGTCTTTTTCGCCGAAAAGCCAAACCGCTTGTTTGCGTCCCGCTGCAGTTCGGTCAAGTCATACGGCAGCGGGGCGGGCTCGCTTTTTCGTTTCCGTTTGATCGATGTGACGCGCGCCGGCTGGCCTTTGAGACGAGTCATCAGCCGGTTGGCCTCGTCTTGGTCAAACAGACGATGTCCGCCATGCCGCTCCCATACGGCTGTGATGGACCCGATCTTGGCCCGAATTGTCCAATATGGCACGGGAACGAACGATTGGATCTCGCGTTCGCGCTCGATGATCATCGCAAGCGTCGGCGTCTGCACCCGCCCGGCTGAGAGCGGATCGTTGTATTTGGTCGTCAAGGCGCGCGAGACGTTTAACCCAATCAGCCAGTCGGCTTCCGCGCGGCAGACGGCCGATTGATACAGGCGTTCAAACTGCACCCCGGGCTTGAGTTGGCGGAAGCCGTCGCGGATGGCGCGGTCGGTTTGCGACGAAATCCATAGCCGCCAAATCGGCTTCGTCCAACCGATCATCTCTAAAATCCAGCGCGCCACCAGTTCCCCCTCGCGGCCCGCGTCGGTCGCGATGATGACATCTTTCACATCCGGTCGTTTCGCCAACCGTTCAATGGCGCGAAACTGGTGGCTTGTTTGCCGAATGACTTTCAAGCCCATTTTCTTTGGGATGATCGGCAAGTCCTCCAGCCGCCATGTTTCGTATTTTCGGTCGTAGTCTTCCGGCATCTTCAGCTCCACTAAATGGCCGAGCGCCCAGGTGACAATGTGCTGCTTTCCTTCAAAATAATGTTTATGTGCTTGCTTGCAGCCGAGCACGCGGGCGATGTCGCGGGCGACGCTCGGCTTTTCCGCTAACACGAGCGATTTCATCGATAAACCCCTTTCTGTCGTCTCTACATGAGCACAGTCTGCTTCTTAAGTATAAAGGAAGAAGGAAAAAGACGCATCCGTCAAGGTTTGTCTCCTTGGCGGGACAAGACGCCTTGGCGTGGCGCAAAGCTGCATCTCCACACTTTCTGCACATTTGCCAAATAAAATAGTAAAATTGAAATGACACTCGGACTTGATGGATGAGGAGAGGAATCCGTGCGAAAACTGTCATGGAAACTCGGCATGCTGTTTTTTGCCTTTGTCTTGGCCATTGAAATGGTGCTGTTCGTTTCCCTCTACGCTACGCTCGTCCATGCGCGCATCGAGGAAGAATTCGCGCAGCTTCTGGCGCGGGGAAACAGCCATCGCAATGTATTGGAAAAAAATTACGATCGAACGACGTTGGCGCATGTCGTGATGATGGAATCAGAGGCGGAAACCGATGTCGCCATTACGGACGCCCGGCGCCGGATTGTATCGGCGTCTAGCGGCATTGTTCCGTTTGCCAAGCGCATCATTCCTTTAACGAACGGTCGCCATATTCCCCGCCGGGGAATGATGGTCGAAACCGACTGGAAGCGGGCGTCGCATATCGCCGCCGTCAGCCCGATTCAAATCAGGGGTGAAACAAGAGGATATGTGTATATGTTTCAAGACACCCGCTCGATCCGGACGATGGTGTATAAACTGAAGCATCATTTTATCGTCGTTGGCGTGCTGTCGGTGGCGATCACCGTGTTGACCATCGCCTTTTTCTCCCGCGCCATTACGATGCCGCTCCTTCGCATGAAACAGGCGACCGAGGCGCTCAGCCGGGGGGATTTTTCCGTCCGCCTCGAGATGAAAGGCAACGACGAGCTGGCGCAACTCGGGAGAGCGATTCAAACGCTGGCCAATGATTTGGCGTATTTGAAACAAGAGCGGAGCGAATTTTTAGCGAGCATCTCTCATGAATTGCGCACGCCGCTGACGTATGTGAAAGGATACGCCGACATTGCCCGACGTCCGCATCTGTCTGAGGAACAACGGGCGAACTATATGGCGATCATTTACGAAGAAGCGGAAAAGATCGAAAAGATGGTCAAAGATTTGTTTGAATTAGCCAAACTGGAGCAACACTCGTTCCAGATTGAAAAGCAACCGACAAATCTTTGTTCGTTTTTGACAAAATTGTGTGAAAAACTGCGCCCCGCGTTTCAGGAAAAATCGTTGTCGCTTGTGTGCCAGTGCCCCGGTTCGGTCATGGCTGCGATTGATCGGCAGCGGTTCGAGCAAGTGATGATCAATGTGCTTGACAATGCACGAAAGTACGCGTTTTCTGGCACGACGGTGGCCGTCGCCGTTCACCTTCAAAAGCAAGGAATCGTCATTGCCGTATCCGATGAAGGAACCGGCATTCCGCCGGAAGATGTGCCCCGGATTTTCGAGCGGTTTTATCGGGTTGACAAATCGCGGTCGCGGACAAGCGGCGGGACCGGACTCGGTTTGGCGATTGCCAAAGAAATCGTCGAGGCGCACGGGGGAACGATCGCTGCTCGAAGCGAACAAGGAAAAGGAACGACCATCCTCATTACGCTGCCGGAGGGATAATGATGTATACCTTGCTGTTGGTTGATGATGAAGAGCGGATGCTCGATTTATTGGAATTGTATTTAGCGCCGAACGGCTACCGCTGCGTGAAACGGCGTTCGGGGGCGGAAGCCATTGACTATTTGCGGCGCCATCATGCCGATTTGGTGCTGCTTGATGTCATGATGCCAGAACTCGACGGATGGGAAACGTGCCGCCGCATTCGATCGTTTTCGAATGTGCCGATCATGATGGTCACCGCTCGCGATGAGACGGCGGATATTGTCCAAGGATTGAAAATCGGAGCGGACGATTATGTGACGAAACCGTTTGACGAGGCGGAACTGCTTGCTCGCATTGAAGCGGTGCTGCGCCGTACAGCCGGCGGTCGTTCCGCCATTCGCGCGGCCGGGCTTGTATGGGACGAAGAGGAACATACGGTCCGCTACGAAGATAAGCCGATTGCGTTGACGCCGAAAGAATTTGCCATTTTGGGACTGCTGTTAAAGCACCCGAATCAGGTGTTCAGCCGAGGGCAAATCATCGCATCGCTATGGGGCTATCTCGCTGATACGGAAGAGAGGACCGTTGACTCCCACATGAAAAACATCCGCGAAAAATTGCGTAAAGCGGGGTTCCCAGCGGACGAATATTTGCAGACGGTCTGGGGCGTCGGCTACAAATGGGAAGGGCGCAAGTCATAACCATTTTCGGAAAGAGAGGCGTTTGGGCCAAATGGAAGAACGGATGATTGAGTTCCTTCAAGCATACGGCGGAGCGGCGTACTTCTTGAGTCTAGCCTGCAATGTGGTGATCAGCGTGCTCGGAGTCGTCCCAAGCGCCTTTTTAACTGCCGCCAATTTGACCGTTTTCGGATTTTGGCCCGGCTTTTGGGTGTCGTTTGCCGGCGAGGCGCTCGGAGCGGTCGTCTCGTTTGTCTTGTATCGAAAAGGACTTCGCCGATGGAGCGAGACGACATGGCTTTCCCATCCCAAGGTGAAGCCGTTGCTTCATGCAAGTGGCAAGGAGGCGTTTGGGCTTATTTTCGCGCTTCGACTGTTGCCGTTTGTGCCATCCGGGGCGGTGACGTTCGTTGCTGCCATCGGCCGCACGTCTCTTCTCGTGTTTGCAACGGCTAGCTCGCTCGGCAAGCTCCCGGCTTTATGGATGGAAGCGTATGCCGTCCATCAATTCCTCGAGGCCGCCTGGGCGGGCAAACTGATGCTCGCTGTTGCATCGATCGTTCTTTTGTGGTTCGTCTGGCGAAAGATAGGGCAAAAAGCAGCGGGGTGAAACAGCCCCCGCCCAAAAGGACAGTCAGCCTAGGCGCCATACGGCCTTTAGCGGCAAATCCAAGGCCATCTCCACAAAATCTGCACAAATGTCCGGTATGCTAACAAGGCAAGGAGGGTGAAAACGATGAAAAACTGGAAAATGTTATTGGGAACAACTTCAGTTATGGCAGCGCTCTTGCTATCCGCCTGCACCGGTGCCAACGACAACAAAGCGCCAAAGGAAAATACGGCTTCTCACACCGGTCATGAGGGAATGAACCACTCGGGTTCAGGAGAGGTGCCGGCTGGATTGAAGGAGGCGAAACAACCAAAGTATCCGATTGGAAGCCAAGTCATCATCCATGCCGACCATATGCCGGGAATGGATGGAGCCAAGGCGACTGTCACCGGTGCCTTTGACACGATCGTCTATACGGTCACATACACCCCAACTACAGGCGGGGACCCAGTGAAAAACCATAAATGGGTCATTCACGAAGAAATCGAAAACGCCGGAGACAAACCGTTCCAGCCGGGCGATGAAGTCGTCTTGAATGCCGATCACATGGAAGGGATGAAAGGGGCCAAAGCAGTCATTGATTCGGCGAAACAAACGACGGTGTATATGGTCGATTACATCGATACGGAAACTGGTCAAAAAGTGACCAACCACAAATGGGTGACCGAAGACGAGCTGTCGCCGGCCAACTAACGAATCATCATCGGTGTTTCCGCAAAACGCGCAGCCATTTCCCTTGGAGCATAGGGGAATGGCTTGTTTTTTTTCGGCTCATTTGTGAAAATTGTGGTATAATTATACGAAAACCCCCTATTTTTTCAAAAAATAGACAATATAGGCGGCTTCGCCTGAGTCTTACGGAGCGATCGGGAAAACGGGAGAAAGAAAGGGAGAAACGATGCGGAGATTTTGGTTGGGAGTTATGTGGTTTTCAGTGGTTTGGGTGCTTTACGGCATCGGAGCGGCAGGGCATCACTTATGGACGGAACACCGGATGGACGGACAGGCGCTGATTCTCGCGCTCGGCATGGCGACCATGGCCTGGCGGGCATGGGACGAATATCGTGGGAACGGTTGGACACGAAAAAAGGAAGACGGGCGCCGTCTATGATGAAAGGACGCCCGTCTCTAGCTGTCGCCCGAGCGAAAAGAGGCGGTTTGGTTACGCCGTTCGCCCGGGCGCTTTTGTTGCTTGATGCTGCTTTTCTTTGACAGTGGAATAGATGAATAAGAGAACCAAGACGGCCACGCAGAGAAGCGAACCGATTCGATGCTCTCTTTGAAGCAAAAAGCCAAGCCAAATCGCCCCGAGCGCCCCGACCGCCGCCATCGTTGTGTACGGAAACCCTTTCGTTCGGAAAAACGGCTTCGTTTTGTAGTGCGGCCGCAGCTTCAGCTGAGCGGCGCCGATCATCATCCAAACGATGAGCACGGTAAACCCAGGAATCGTCATCAATTCCCCGATGATCCGCCCGGGCGCCAAGTAGGCGCCGATCACGCCAGCGGCGATGCAGATGGCGACCATGCCCATCCCGTACAGCGGAACCCCGTGTTTCGTCGTCCGCTGCAAGCGGCGGCTTGCTTCTCCTTGTTCAGCCATGGTGTACAGCAACCGAGAAGTCGCATAGACGCCTGTATTGGCCGCCGATAAGACGGCAATGAGCAACACCGCGTTCATGACATGGGCCGCGCCGGGCAACCCGATCGCTTCCAACACTTGGACAAAGGGGCTGTTCGTTTCCGAAACGGTGTTCCATGGCATAATGCCGCAAATGATGGCCATTGGCAAAAGATAAAAGCCGACAACCCGCCAGATTGTGGTGCGAATGACGCGCGGCAGCACCTGCTCGGCGTCTTTCATCTCCGTCACCGCCACCCCGATCAGCTCCGCTCCGCCATAGGAAAACATCACGATAAGCAAGGCGCTGAGCGTTCCGGCAAACCCGTGCGGAAACCATCCGCCGTCGCCGGCAGACGGAAACGAGCCGCTTATGCCGCTTGGGATCACGCCAGCCCATACGCACGCCCCGAGCACGATAAACACCACTAGCGCCGCCACTTTCAGGCCAGCCAGCCAAAATTCCGCTTCCCCGTAATACTTCACAGGGAAAAGATTCAACCCCATGATCAGACACGCGCACAGGAGGGCAAGCAGCCATAACGGCGCAGACGGAACCCAATAGTTCAGAAAGCTGCCGGCAGCCAGCAGTTCGACAACAGTGACCAACGTCCAATTGATCCAATACAGCCAGCCGACGATCCATGACAGGCGAAAGCCAAACGCCCGGCGGATCAAATGTTGAACGTTCGAACCCGGATACGCGATCGCCATCTCGGCCAGTGCAGCCATAATCCAAAACAACAGCACGCCGCCGATCAAGTACGTGAGCACGACGCTTGGTCCGGCGATATGAATGGCCTCGGCGCTTCCTTTAAAAATGCCGGTGCCGATCATCCCTCCTAACGCGATCAGCTGAACGTGGCGGGGCAATAGTCCTTTTTGCAATGAGGGGCGGGAATGTTCCATACAGCAACAACCTTTCTCACACGAAGTTCATTTCATGATGTGCTTTTTTGCTTTTATGCTTTTATGCAATTAAGCAAAAAAGATAGTTTTAGAATATAATCGTTTTGTTTTTCTGTCAATGTTTCGCAAAAAACATGTCGTTAATGTGGAAATGTTTTGTTATACTGGAAACAGATTTTGAACTCGCCAAAAGGAGATTGGTAGGATGCTTCGCAACAGCGGTAAACCGATTTCGGAAAAAGCCATCACCGTGTGGCGTTGGACCGGAGCGTTGGGGACATTGGTTTCTGGCGCCGTCATTGGCGGAATGGCGTGGGTGCTGGCGCGCTTTCATGTCCCGAAATGGTGTTTGGGGATGTTAGCCGGCATCTGGTTGATTGAAGTGGTTCTATGGGTGGGATGGGTGCCTGTGCTTCGCCAGCGCCGTTGGCGTTACGCTATTCGCGAAGAAGAAATCGACATTCAGCGCGGGGTCTGGTCCACGAAGCGAACGCTCATTCCGATGACCCGCGTTCAGTACGTCGATGTGCGGCAAGGCCCGCTCCTTAAGCGGTACGGGTTGGCTTCCATTGCGGTGTTCACAGCGGCGGCCGCTCATGAAATTCCCGCTCTTCCGATGGAAGAAGCAGAACGGCTTTGCCGCTTGATTGCGGAGTGGGCGAAGGTGGCGGATGACAATGACGCGTAAAGCAAGACGCCGCCTCCATCCGATTGCCATTATGGCCGGGCTAGGAAAAGAAGTGAACTACCCACCACCTACGCTTCGCTTAGAGCTGGGGGCTTCAAGCGACTTGTGTGTGTTCGCTGAACGGTAAGCCACACACAAGAACCCTTTACGCTTCCCTTCGTTCCGAAGGTGTCCGTTCTAGCCATATTCTATCATATTCGTTGGCTAACGCCAACCGAAATTCATCTCCCACTTTCACTGGTGCTGGCGCACCTTCACGTTTAGAAGTAGGAGACTTCTTTCGGAGGGAAGTTAAAAAATATGGTCGTTCCTCTTCTAGTCATCATGGCAGCCGGCAGTCGCCATGGGTTTTCATGGACCGATATTCTTGTGCCGTTGGCCGCCCTCATTTACACGCTGGTCATGGGCGTTCTTTCTTGGCTTCGTTTTACATATGAGTGGGATGACACTTGCTTGGTCGTTGAAGAAGGGGTGTTTGTTCGCAAAAAACGTTCCATTCCGTTGGAGCGCATTCATGGGATTTCGGTGACAGAGGGAATCTGGCAGCGGATGGCGGGGGTCGTCCAAGTGCATATTGAGACGGCGGGCGATGCCCTCGGTGAAGCAGAAGTGACGCTTCGGGCCATATCAAGGGAAGAAGCCCGCCGCCTGCAACGATGCGTGGAACAGGCGAAACACAAGGCGGAAAACGCTTCCCATCCGGAGCCACTCGCGAACCGCCCACATCCTATTCTGTTTACCTTATCGATGAAAGAAGTATGGGTCGCTTCGTTGACAAGCGGTGGGGCGCTTGGCGTGGTCGCCGCTTTATGTGCGTTTTTGTCGCAATTTAGCGACTTCATTCCGTATGAGGCGCTTGTCCGTGATATTCAGTCGACATGGAACGGACATGGACGATGGTATATTGCTCTATTGATCTTGTCGATTCTCTTGGCCGCCTATGGAGTGGCCATCGTGCAAAATATGATCCGGTACGCTTCGTTTGTCGTGCGGAAACAAGAAGACACGATTGTGATTGCTCGCGGATGGTTGGAACGAAGAGCGGTGTCCGTCCCTGTTGACCGCGTCCAAGGCGTCGTTATTCATGAGAATTGGCTGCGCCGTTTTTTCGGATACGCCTCTGTATCCATTATTCATGCCGGCGGAGCGCTCGATGGCGGACCGTCAGGGGAAGTCGTTCTTTGCCCGCTGGTCAAAAAGCATCGCATCGTCCCCATTGTTCAGGCTTGTTTGCCCGAGTATCGCCTCGATGTGCCATTTTGTCCGCTTCCTCAGCGTGCAAAAAGTCGATATATGCTTCGCCCGCTTTATTGGTTGACGATTCCGGTTGGAGTTGCCGCGTATATGGAGCGTCCATGGGGAGCAGGGCTTTTGTTTGTGCTGCCGCTTGCTCTGTGGATCGGGGCGCGGCGCTATCAAGCGGCCGGCTGGGCGCTTTCTTCAAGGCAGTTAACACTCCGCAGCGGCTGGTTCCGCCAAACGACCACATACATGTTGAAACATCGCCTGCAAGCGGTTGAGGTGGCGGCGACGTGGTGGCAACAGCGAAAACGATTAGCCACGATTTCCGCCGCTGTTATGCCGCTTGGCACCCGCGCGCGCGTCGTCGATATGGATGAAGAGGATGCGGCTTCAATCTATCGCTGGCTGCAAGGGAAAAGGAGGAACCAAACATGATGAAGGCCTTTCTTCACGGGCTTATCCTTGCGTTTGGACTCATTTTGCCATTGGGGATGCAAAACGTGTTCATTTTGACCCAAGGAGCAGTCCAGCGGCGTTGGCGGCATGCCTTGCCGGCGGTGCTGACGGCGTCGTTGTGTGATACGTTGTTGATTTTCCTCGCCATTTTGGGCGTCTCGCTCGTTTGGCTTGGTTCCGCTTGGCTGAGAACAGCCGTGATGGGGGCTGGCATTCTTTTTTGGCTGTATATGGGCTGGAGTACATGGAAGAGCGAGCCTGCAACAGGCGAAAGCGAAGCGGCGGAACGGTTTCCGCCCCGCAAACAAATCGCTTTTGCCGCCTTGAAAGCGACCTGAGTTGTTCCCAACGAACAAATGATCTGCTAAAATAGGAAACAACGAAAGAAAAGAAGGGAAGAAAGATGCAAACGGAGCGCGAATCGCATGGGCGGATCATTTTTCATGTAGACGCCAATTCGTTTTTCGCTAGCTGTGAGATCGTCCGTGATCCATCGCTTCAGAAAAAACCGGTCGTTGTGGCAGGAGACCCGAAAGAGCGGAAAGGAATTGTGCTGGCGGCCAGCTATGTAGCGAAACAACAGTTTGGCATCTATACGACGATGCCGCTTTGGGAAGCGAAAAAACGCTGTCCATCGCTCGTCGTGCGGCCGCCGGATTTCGCGTTATACCGCGAAGTAAGCCGTCGCTTGTTTCAATGCTTACAGCGTTTCTCGCCCGTATTGGAGCGCGCCTCCATTGATGAAGGCTATTTGGACATGACCGGGCGGACGCCAACGGTTCACCCGCTCGCTTTGGCGCACCATATCCAACAAGAACTGCTTGAGCGGTTGTCGATTCCGGTGAGTATTGGCATCGCCCCGAATAAGTTTTTGGCGAAAATGGCAAGCGACATGAAAAAGCCGCTTGGCATCACCGTGCTGCGCAAACGCGATGTCCCGCGCGTGCTATGGCCGCTTCCGGTCGAACACATGCATGGCGTCGGCGACAAAACAGCGAAGAAGCTGCATGCGCTTGGCCTCCATACGATCGGCGATCTTGCCAAAGCTGACCGCGAGCGTCTTCGTCAGACGTTTGGCATCTATGGTTTGCGCCTTCAAGAGAAAGCGAACGGCATCGACCCGCGTCCGGTTGATCCAGTGGCGGCGGAAAAACGAAAATTGATCGGACACTCAACAACGCTGCCGTACGATATCGAGGAAGAACAGAAACTGCTCGCTGTCTTGCGCCAGCTGGCCGAATCGGTCGGCGCCCGGATGAACGAAAAGCGGGTTGCCTCGCGAACCGTTCAACTGACCATTCGCTACCACGATTTTCACACGATCACCCGCAGCCAAACTGGGATCGAGCCGTTATCGGACGGCGAAGAAATCTTTTCCTATGCTGCACGGTTGTTCCAAAAGCATTGGGACGGCCGTCCGGTGCGTCTTCTTGGCGTCGCTGCGCTCCATGTGTTTGACCGGACCGGGGCCGTGAAGCAGCTCGATTTGTTTCATTATGAAGAGGAGGCGAAAATGGAACCGCTTTGGAAAACGGTTGAACAGCTGCGGGCGAAGTTTGGCGCCCGCGCCTTGCAGATAGGTGTTGAGCCGCTTTCATCCGACAGGCAAACGAAAGAGGGGGAAGAACGTTGACGATCTTACTAATTGCCGCGGCTGTCGTGATGCTTGCAGGCCTCATCGGCACGCTCGCGCTGTCGGGGCGGGGGGACGAACAGTACACATCAGCAACCAAAGGCAATCTCACCCGCCTAGTGTTGATTTATGCCGGGTTGGCCCTTGTGCTAGCGGCGGGAATCGGGGTATATCTAGTGTTATAACAAGCGAAAGACGATGCCCGCCGTCGAGTTTAGATGCCGCGGCACCATTTAGAGACAAACGGTTATGGACAATCGAGCCCTGGTGACAAAGTAGCCATCGGTTCATCTCAGGCAGAGCGTCGCTCTCTTCGACATGGGATGAACCGATTGGCTTTGGTTGAGTGAAAAAGTCGGCCTACGGCTTTCCGTCAATGAGGGGAAGCACCTAGGTATTGGAAGTGCCCCTGCGTTTGTGGTGTGATGATCCTCACTCCGACGGGATGGTTTTTTGGGGTAAAATGGATGGTAAACGGAACAACCATGGAGGATGTATGGCCCACTATGTTTGGATGATCATTAATGCGCTGTTGGTGATCGGCACGGCGGTTTATATCTGGCTGTTTCGCCCGAACGACTCAGCTGCGGTGCTGGCAGGAAAATGGCTGGCACAAGTGGCGGTGCTGCTGTTTTTGGTCAATGTCAATATGTATTTTATCTTCCTTGTCATCCGCAAAACAAAAATCCGGAAGGTCAAAGTCACGTTAGCGCGGATAGCAAGAAGCATGATGAAAGCCCACATCCCGCTCGCGGTTGTCGGAACGAGCTTGATTGTCTTTCACGGAGTGGTGATGGCATGGAAACTCGGAGCGGTGATCGGTTTTGGCCATGGGAAACTGGTGACCGGTTATGCAAGCCTCGCGATGTTGGCCATCACCTTGTTTGCAGGTGTCCTTCGGCGGCAAAAAGCGTCAGGGTGGAGAAGAACGTTTCATCTTGTCTCTGCCTTGCTGTTTGCCGGTTTGTTTCTCCTTCATCTATTTTGGCCGATCTAATCACGTGTAAGGGAGAGAGAAAACGTGGGTGACTTGCTTTCTTTGCTGACGGAATACCGCCATCGCCAAGTTGTCGTCAACTTCTATGAAGAAGACGAGCTGGTGGCGCGTGACGGGTTTTTCTTTGATGGCATCGAACGATCAGACGGTCTGCTATCTTTCATCAAAGATGGGCGCATTCGCTGGTCCATTCGGTTGGATGACTACCCAAGCTATGAGATCGTACACGATTTCCCGAGGCGTTATCGGTTTTATGGCCAGCATCGGGCTGTAGAGCTCTATTTCCCTTCTTAACGGTGTCCGCTTTAGGAGAAACCGGTCAGAATCCCCCTCATTTTCATGAGGAGATGAATGACCGGTTTTTGACTATATATCATGTAAGTGGTTGAAATGTTTTTATACTTATTACGATTATACCAGGGCATCGTATATTCTTTCCGGCAGGCAGTGGTTGTCCGTTGAGCGGTACTTTCATAAGAAAATAGCGTATGATCAAGCTATTTCTGACGCAAGGCATCCACCCCCGTTGCTGCAGTCACTGGCTTCCGCATCGTAAACGTCAGCTCCGGATCAAGCACGGCTAACGCCGGGCGGAGAGCGGCATCTTTTAGCGTCAATTGAATCGTCAACGATGTTCTTAGTGCTGCGTTTGCCTTTTTCAGCTAGCGGCGTTTTTCATGAAACAAGCCATCGTCTTTTATATATTAAAAAATAACTGAATTCTAAATCAATTGAAACATAAATTAATAGTGGCATACCTTGGACTGGTATAGCAACACAAATAAAAATAATAAAAGGTATCTTTTATTATTTACTATCAAATATAAATTTAGTATAATTCTAATGTACAAATCATTATCATTTTTGACTGGCAACAAAACAGTTAGAAATGGTAATGATGGAATTTCTATTTTTTGTTAATTAAGGGAAAGGAGAACAGGAGAATGGAAAATCAAAATCGTCAGAATGCAGCCCAATGTCCGTTTCACGGAAGCGTAACGAATCAGTCTTCGAATCGAACGACGAACAAAGACTGGTGGCCGAACCAGCTGAACTTAAGCATTCTCCATCAACATGACCGAAAAACGAATCCTCATGATGAAGAGTTCAACTATGCTGAGGAGTTTCAAAAACTAGACTATTGGGCGCTCAAAGAAGATTTGCGCAAACTGATGACGGAAAGCCAAGACTGGTGGCCGGCCGACTATGGCCATTACGGGCCGTTGTTTATCCGCATGGCCTGGCATTCAGCTGGCACGTACCGCATCGGCGACGGCCGCGGCGGCGCTTCGACCGGCACGCAGCGCTTTGCCCCGTTAAACAGCTGGCCGGACAACGCCAACTTGGATAAAGCGCGGCGGTTGTTATGGCCGATCAAAAAGAAATACGGGAACAAAATCTCTTGGGCCGATTTGTTCATTTTGGCGGGCAATGTCGCTATTGAATCGATGGGTGGAAAAACGATTGGATTCGGCGGCGGCCGCGTTGACGTCTGGCATCCGGAAGAAGACGTTTATTGGGGATCGGAAAAAGAGTGGCTCGCCTCTGAACGCTATTCCGGTGATCGCGAGCTCGAAAACCCGCTCGCCGCGGTGCAAATGGGGTTAATCTACGTCAACCCAGAAGGGCCGGACGGCAAGCCGGATCCAAAAGCAGCGGCGCGCGATATTCGCGAGACGTTCCGCCGCATGGGGATGAACGATGAAGAAACGGTCGCCTTGATCGCCGGCGGTCATACGTTCGGAAAAGCGCACGGCGCCGGCCCTGCCACGCACGTCGGTCCCGAGCCGGAAGCCGCCCCGATTGAAGCGCAAGGGCTGGGATGGATCAGCTCTTACGGAAAAGGGAAAGGGAGCGATACGATCACAAGCGGCATTGAAGGCGCTTGGACGCCGACGCCAACCCAGTGGGATACGTCGTACTTTGACATGCTGTTTGGCTATGACTGGTGGCTGACGAAAAGCCCAGCCGGGGCATGGCAATGGATGGCGGTCGACCCGGATGAAAAAGACTTGGCTCCGGATGCCGAGGATCCGTCGAAAAAAGTTCCGACGATGATGATGACGACCGATTTGGCGCTTCGGTTTGACCCGGAATACGAAAAAATCGCCCGCCGATTCCATCAAAATCCAGAAGAATTTGCAGAGGCGTTTGCCCGGGCATGGTTCAAGCTTACCCATAGGGATATGGGACCGAAAACGAGATATCTCGGCCCGGAAGTTCCGAAAGAAGATTTCATCTGGCAAGATCCGATTCCAGAAGTCGATTACGAATTGACAGAAGCGGAAATTGAAGAAATCAAAGCCAAAATTTTGAACTTGGGCCTGACCGTCAGTGAACTTGTGAAAACAGCTTGGGCCTCGGCCAGCACGTTCCGCAACTCGGATAAGCGCGGCGGAGCCAACGGCGCCCGCATTCGTCTCGCGCCGCAAAAAGACTGGGAAGTGAACGAACCGGAGCGGCTCGCCAAAGTGCTGTCCGTCTACGAGGACATCCAGCGCGAACTGCCGAAAAAAGTAAGCATCGCCGACTTGATCGTCCTTGGCGGCAGCGCTGCGGTGGAAAAGGCAGCCCGCGACGCCGGCTTTGATGTCAAAGTGCCGTTTATTCCAGGACGGGGTGATGCGACGCAAGAGCAAACCGATGTCCAGAGCTTTGCGGTGCTCGAACCGTTCGCCGATGGCTTCCGCAACTATCAAAAGAAAGAGTACAGCGTCGGTCCGGAAGAGCTGCTCATCGACAAAGCGCAGCTTCTAGGGTTGACCGCACCTGAGATGACCGTGCTCATCGGCGGTCTGAGGGTATTGGGCGCGAACTATCGCGATCTGCCGCACGGCGTCTTCACCGACCGCATCGGGGTGCTGACGAACGACTTCTTTGTCAACTTAGTCGACATGAACTATGAATGGGTGCCGACAGACAGCGGCATTTATGAAATCCGCGACCGGAAAACGGGCGAAGTGCGGTGGACGGCCACCCGGGTTGACCTTATTTTCGGAGCCAACTCGATCCTTCGTTCGTACGCCGAATTTTACGCCCAAGACGACAACCGCGAAAAATTCGTCCGCGACTTTATCAACGCATGGGTGAAAGTGATGAACGCCGACCGCTTTGACATTCATTTGAAACAAGCCAAAGAGTCGGTCACGGTTTGATCAGTGAGGCAAAAAGAAGCAGCTTGCCGCTGAATTGGCAAGCTGCTTTTGTATGTCTAGAAATCTCTTTCTGTGGCGGAAGGGCGGCTGAAGGCAGACGGAACACTCAATCACTTAATTGAGGGTGATGAAGAAAACAAGGTCATGTCGATCGTTTCACTGGTGATTTCAATGCCTGTTTATTTGATTGTAAGAGGAATAATTGGGAATAGTATGTATTTTATTGACAAATTATGTAGTTTTCAGTATTATTGCAGCAGGACCAAATAACCTAGAATAGAGGAGAAGGAAAACACAACCGCTCATGTCAAAAATAAAGATAGCTCAGCCCTGCCAAACGATAGCGGGGAAAATAACATCTTGCTATTCTAACTATAAGATATAAACGTGTTTTAGTCAACAAAAAATGAAATTATGTATCGAAAAATAGGGGAGTCTGCTCATTTATGCACTACTTAATCTATTTTGATGAAAGTAATAAGCTTGACCAGTTTAACGCTGACTATTCTTACTATGGGGCCTATGGGGGAACCGATGCCTCGATAGATTCGGAAAGGAGCGCCCGATGAGGATACGCAAATGTGCTAGAGCAGTGATCATCAATGAGCGAAACGAAATTCTTCTTCAGCAATTTGATTTTCGGGACGTGGCAGGAAACAAAGTGTTATGGGTTACTCCCGGAGGGGGCATTGAAGAAAACGAGACCCCAGCTGAAGCTTTAAAAAGGGAATTATACGAAGAACTAGGCATAGTGGTTGATCTTCTCGGTGGCCCCATATTCCAACTGGATGTATGGATTGAAGGAAAACAAGGTTCTTTTATTAGCCGGGAAACACGAGTGTTGATTATCCAAAATTATACATACGCCTTCCATAAATTTGGGCATACTCAAACAAAGCAGCGGCCATCCCGGATTTCCAATCGAGAGGAAGCTGCCCAGAGAAAAAACGGCGAACGAACGAAATGAAGGAAAGAGAGACGTTCGTCTGTTTTTTGGTTTGATCATACAGCCATCGCAGCAACACATACGCGATGAACGCCGCAAACAGTTGGTTGTATACCGCATTTTCCGTCGTGCCAAACAAGGTCGGGACATTCAGATATTGCTTCACCCAACGGAAAAAGACCTCAACAGTCCAACGTTGTTGG